>JAQCAN010000025.1 GCA_027621335.1 Bacteroidota bacterium | reverse complement strand
CCATGGTCACCAAAAGGGTCTGCTGACGCTGCATGATGGCATCAATGAACCATTTGGCCCCATCAATCTTCTGTTTAACGAAGAGCAAGGCCTCTTTCTGCTTGGCATCCTTCTTCCTACTCTCTGCATAGGCCTTGAACATCTCCTGATAGGTCTTGGAGACTTTCAGTTCAGGGGCATTCCTCCCGTTGAGGCTCAGTTGCAAGTCGTCATCATGGGTAGTAATGGTGAAATCCGGAATGACCTGATTGATGGCCCTATTGGACTCCATCATCACGCTTCCTGGCTTGGGATTGAGTCGGATGACCTCATCCACGGCATCCTTCAAGTTATCCTCAGTGATATCCATCTTCTTGATGATGCGGTCGTAGTGCTTCTTGGTGAAGGCCTCGAAATGATCCTCTAGCACTTCGATGGCCATTTTTACCGATGGATGGGATTGGTCCTTACGTCTCATTTGCAGTAGCAGGCACTCCCTCAGGTCCCTTGCCCCGACACCAGGAGGGTCCATTTCCTGCACAACTTCAAGGACCCTCTCGATGTCCCTCTGTTCCACCATGATGTTCTGCGAAAAGGCCAGGTCGTTCACGATGTTTTCCAATTCCCTTCGCAAGTAGCCAGAATCGTCCAGATTACCAATGATGGTCTCAGCTATAATGGCCTCTTTTTCAGTGAGTTTCTTAAGCCCGATCTGACTTAGCAGGAGATCTTGAAAAGTCGTGCCAGAGGCAAAGGGAATCTGTTTGTCCTCATCATCTTTTCCTTTGTTGTTGATGTTCAACTGATAGGATGGGATATCTCCCTCATCCATGTAATCACTCAAGTCGAAGTCCTCCGGGGACTCATCCCCCTCTTCGCGCTCCTCATTATCATACTCATCCACCTCATCCTCCCGTCCCTCCTCCAAGGCCGGGTTGGCTTCTATCTCCTCCTTGATGCGTTGCTCCAGCTCAATGGTGGGCACCTGCAACAGTTTCATCAGTTGAATCTGCTGCGGACTGAGCTTCTGAAGAAGTTTTTGCTGAAGGGACTGTTTGAGCATTTTAAAGTGTCAGAGTATTTGGTACAGGTCCAAAGATAGCAGTTGTGGTAAGCTATACAGGCTTCTTTCTTGGGTATAGTCAAGGAATGTGCCAAGGGGCATTCAGCATAACAAGGATGGCCATCATTAGAACGCACTTTAACTTGAACGGATGTCTAAATAGCACTTACTTTGACCTTACATCACACAAAAAGCTTTTATCGCATGAAATACCTTTCCTTATTATGCCTCTTCCTCATCTCATTGACCCTTCAAAGTCAGAACCCTTCTTTTAGCGATGGGTTCGTCTTACTCCCCTCGGGCAAAACGAGTGACCATGCCGTGGGAGTGGCCGATATGACCGGGGATGGATTGGACGATATCATCCGTATGCAAAGTGTGGATCTAGGGCCTAATACCATCCAGAACATCTATGTGGCCGTTCAAGGAAACGCAGGCGAGACCTTCACGGAGTATCTAGTCGGAGCGATGGATGTGGCCGGAACGGGCTCCGCGGATTCATGGGGACTCTCCATCGGGGATTATGACCAGAACGGGCGCAATGACCTGAGCACAGGAGGGTTTTATAACGGTGTCTATGTCTTCATGTCCAATGGAGACAATAGTGACTATACAGAGCTGAATTATCTAGATGATGAAATCTATGTGCAAAGCATGTCGAATCTAGATATCGACAATGACGGCCTGCTGGACATCTTTATCTGTGATGACGTGGACGTCAGTCAGATTCTCACCAATATGGGCGGAGGTAATTTTGAAGAACTTCCTTCTGGACTGGTGCCTGAAACCGACCAACCTTCAGATGACTCTGGGAATTATGGCTCTTGCTTCATGGACGTGGATAACAATGGCTTCTGTGATCTGTACATCGCCAAATGCCGTCAAGGGGTGAGCAACTATGATGACCCAAGACGCATCAATCTCCTGTTCATGAACAATGGCGATGGAACATGGACGAGCGAAGGAGCTGAGAGAGGTGTGGCCATCGGCTGGCAATCCTGGTCTGCGGATTTCGGAGATTATGATAATGATGGGGACTTGGACCTCTTCGTTGGAAACCATGACGCATTCAGCCAACTCCTCGAGAACGATGGCACGGGCTATTTCGAAGAAGTGACCGAGGATGCAGAGATCGATGGTCTCATCGACCACTTGGTCATTCAGAGCACCTGGGCCGATTTCAACAACGATGGACTCATAGACATCATCACCATGGGCAATGGCGACCATAAGCTGGTAATGAATGACGGGGATGGCACCTTCACCATCTTCGATAACCTCATGGGCAACTTCCCCACCAACAGCTATGCCCTTGGCGACCTGAACAACGATGGATTCATAGATCTCTACGTGACTGCCAATGGCTACGGAGGCTGGGGCAATGAGAGTTGGGAAGACCGTGTCTATCTGAATGATGGCAATGATAACCACTACATCAAGGTCCTCTTGGAAGGTGTGGATTCCAACATCAATGGCGTTGGAGCCCGAGTGGAGATCTACGGCCCATGGGGTGTGCAGATCAGGGATGTCAAGGCTGGAGAGAGCTACGGCATCAATAACACCTTCACTCAGCACTTCGGGTTGGGTGCTGAGACCATGATCGACCAAGTGACCATACACTGGCCGTCAGGAACAGAGGACAATTTCTACAATGTGGAGGCCGATCAGACCTTACAGATCACTGAAGGCTCAGGTCCGATCACAGGATTGAGCGAAGAATCGGCAAATGCATTCAGCTTCAGTGTCACTCCAAATCCAGTAGTGAATACAGCTTTGATCCAGATTGAGGACCTAAGCTCCTTGATTGGGAAGGACCTGGTTTTAGAGGTGTTCGATATCAGCGGAAAGCAGGTAGCAATGCAGAGGCTCGTTGGGAATATCAGCGTCATCGATCTTGGGCTATTGACATCAGGCACATATATCATGAACTTGGTGGCCGATGGCAGCATCCTTTCGACCTCACAGATGGTCAAGGAGTAAAGACTTTCTATCTACACTTTAATGCCCTGTGAGCTTCTGTTCGCAGGGCATTTTTATTCTACTCGACCACTATGACTCTATGTCCGTCCATAACCCTAAGGATATAGGTGCCAGAGTCCAAATCTGATACATCCACCTGATCGGCCTGACCTCTTTTGACCATACGCCCGGTCATATCCAGAAGCTCATATACGAGTTGTGAAGGCAGGAAGAGGATCTCAGAGACAGGGTTCGGATAGATGTTCAGCGACCCTTCTCTCCATTCATTGAGCGAGAGTGCGCAGTTGGGTGCTCCAGGAGTGGGCGATTGATAAAAGGTGAAGACGGGTTCACCATCGCAGAAACGCCCGTCCGACCAGTCCTGAGATATCTCCCCGAAGGTCCGTTGATCGATGACGGTTGTGCCATCAGGTGCCGTCAGGATGAGGCTCTCCCCATTGGCGCTGAGCCTGAAGTTCATGTGGGTACTGCCCTGTTCCCCTTGTTCATCCGCCCAGAAGAGAAGATGTCCCTCTGCCGGAATGATGAGTGCGGCAGGGTCGATGATTCGATCCTTGGTCAGATCGCTAGGGTCATCGCTGAGGTAATAGCCCGTGAGGTCTACGGCAAAGCCATTCGGATTGTAGAGCTCGAACCAGTCATCATAGTCCCCAAAAGAGTCCTGAATGGTGGTAGAATTATCAGATTGAATCTCATTGATGAAGACCTGAGGCTCTGTGAATTCGTCATCCAGAATAAAGATGGTGAACTCTTGATTAAGGCCTATCACACAATTCTCTACAGCGGTCATACGTACCGTGAAGAATTCTGCCCCTTCTGTCAGGGCATCATTGACAAGGGGAAATGCGAATTGCTCGATTCCTCCAGAATTTGCAGGCAATACTAAAGTCGTTCCGTTGAGGACTCCATGATCTGCAGGCGAGTCAGCTGTGCCAGGGATGACCTCCAATGAAATAGTGGAGGTGTTCACATTGGATGCCGAGATGTAGATATCTAGTTCAAAGACTCCATCCGGTTCATTGACCGTCAATGTTCCATTGTCGAATTGGACCACCGGAAGGACCACCCCTGCAAGCTCCCCTGGAGTGGCCGAAAGCGGAAATCCGTTGATGAATCCCAAACCGTTGGTCGAGGCCACCCAGTTACTTCCGATGTCATTGTCCAAGTCAGCTGAAGCCAATTCCATGCTAGGACCAAAACCATCTGCCGCACTTGGCCAAGGCACATTATCGTTGTAGTTCACTTCATCCAAAAGGACGCCTTCGGCATTGACCAATAGAATGGTCTCATTGTTATCACTTAGCTGTCCGCTATAATCATTGAAAGGTATACCATAGAAATTCTCAGCACTGATCGCATCACGGGCGACCAGATAGAATCCCCCGGGAGGGATGGTCACAGATGCAAAGATGTGGTTCACAGCATTATCTAACCTGACCCCCCCTACTATCGCAGCGGTAATTCCGTTGTTATATACTTCTATGAACTCTAAAGTATCCTCAACCGAAGGGTCATTGTACATGACTTCAGTGATGACCAGGTCAGGTGTCGTAGGATTGTAATGAAAGGGGAAATTGAAGGCCGAAGCCATTGGATTTCCCGCAAGATCAGGCACACTGAATACAATGAGCTGGTAAGCTTGGCCAATGATAAAATTCGAAGCGTAGTCCAAGATGACGGTTTGCTGGTCAGGCTGCAATGTGGCCGAGCTGAGGCCAGAGACTCCCGCGTAATAGAAAAGTTGATTGGCCGCTGAACTCATTGGTTCTTGGAAGACGATCTGGAGGGTGTTCTGATCCACCAAGCTTGCGCTGAACACTGAAGGTGGTGTATCATCTCCTTGGCTTTCACGGAGCCTGATGTCGTCCAGGACCAATACCTCATCGGTCCCATTCATTCTGATACGTGCTCTGAGCTCTGCGGTATTCCCTGAGGATGAGATAGGGATGACAAAGTCAGACATGGCATTGTTCACAGGAAGCTCACCAAGTTCGCCCCCATTACCGTCCATATCGACATCATGATACAGCTGAGATATATTGGATCCCCCACTCCGGGAATTGAATTGTCCAATAGTGACCCATGCTCCACCATCAATTCGAACCTGAATGTCACAGTAATCCCCATTGGTCAAGTCTCTCGAATCATAGGCCATATCAGCCACATTACAGGAGAGCTTGACCACGGCCTCCAAGTCAGTGAGACCGCTGATATTGACGGCTTCCAAAGTCAATGTGATAATACCGTCTTCAGGGGCCTCTCCAATTAGTTCATCTGTATCCTCAAAGGCCAATGCGAATGTCTCATCAGCTCCAGTAAGGATATACCCCAATTCATCCAAAGCTGACACATTATCTCTTTTGCTGTAGATATCATTCCCATCATCGAAGGTGTGGCTCAATGTCCATCCTATCTCAGATTCAAAGGACTGTTCGTAGAAGACCTGGCTCTGGGCTGAGAATGCAATACTGGCTGAGAGAAGAACAGAAAGGAATTTCATGGAGAAATTGAGTTTCGTCAAAAATAGCGCATCGGTGGGCGCAATACGTCTTGATAAATGCGGTGAGCCTTGTAGTTCAGTCCAAAGAGATATTCTACAATCCTATGGGCTGAAAGGAAGTCATCCCGTCTACAATCCCAACTCATTTCAAGGACAATCTGGCTATGTAATAGACCGATTATCAACTCAGTATAAAAACCTAAGGACTCGCCACCAAGTGTATAAAAACTAAAAGTAATCCACATCGCGGTTGGATAAATCAGGGCTGATGTGAAACTCAGGATAGAGCATGGAAGGTATCTTTTAATAAATGATATAGGGCACCTGATGCCTATGTCAAGTATCCCCTGGGGCGCCATCTACACTCCTTTCTACCTCTACAACATTGGTCCTCCAGGGGTTTTTTTATCCCCTTTTCATTCGCTCCTTAAAGCCATCCAACTCAAGGCTCTCTTGGCTGCCTTCTTGCATATCCTTGAGCGTGATCTTGCCTGATGACAACTCTTCGCCTCCTATGAGCCCGACATATCTGATGCCACGGTCATCCGCATATTTCAGTTGCTTCTTCATTTTGACCGGGCTCGGGTAGAGCTCGGCAGCATATCCCATCTTCCTCATCTCTTTCATCACCTGCATGCACCTGAAAGCCTCCTTCTCTCCGAAATTCATGAATATGATATCAGGAACGGTCATCATGTCCGCTGGCCAACGCTGCAATTGATCCAGTACATCATAGATTCTATCCGCCCCGAATGAGATTCCGACACCGGGCATGTCGGGCATTCCGAAGATTCCCGTAAGGTCATCATAGCGGCCACCACCGCAGATACTCCCTATGGCGACCTCATCACTGACCACTTCAAAGATGGCCCCAGTGTAATAGTCCAACCCTCTGGCCAAGGTGATGTCGAATTCAAGCTTGGCACTTTGTAAACCAAGGGCTTTCGCATGGGCCATCACTTGGTCCAGTTCGTCCATTCCCATAAGGCCTATCTCGGAATGAGCCAAAAGGGCTCGCAGACCTTCGGTGCTCTTCTTCTCCTTCATGGCGAAGATAGCCGATAGCTTCTCTATGGCTTCTTGGTCGATTCCCCTGCTCTGCCATTCCAGAATCACTTGCTCTTTGCCCACTTTATCCAACTTATCCAAGCTGATGGCAATGTCCTTCAAGCGGTCGGAATGTCCGGCCACTTCTGCCAATCCAGCAAGGATCTTCCTGTTGTTCATTTTGATGGTGAATACCTTCAATCCCAAACGGGTCAGCACCTCATCAAAGATCTGGATGAAATCTACCTCATGCCACAGCGACTCACTGCCCACCACATCGGCATCACACTGAAAGAATTCTTGATACCTGCCTTTCTGTGGCCGATCAGCTCTCCACACGGGTTGGATCTGATACCGTTTGAAAGGGAATTGGAGTTCATTCCTATGTTGGGAAACGAATCTGGCGAAAGGAACGGTGAGGTCATATCGCAAGGCCCTTTTACTGATCTGAGAAGCTATCGAGGCTGATGACGCACCCGTATCCACCCCCTCCATGAAGTCCCCGTTATTCAGGATCCGGAATAGGAGCTTATCCCCTTCTTCGCCATACTTGCCCAGAAGCGTCTCAGACTTCTCCATAGCTGGAGTTTCAATAGGCGCGAATCCATAGCTCTGGAACACCGTGCGAATGGTATCGAAGAGGTAGGACCTTTTCGCGATTTGATGGGGCAGGAAATCCCTCGTGCCTTTGAGAGTGGCCGGCTTAGTGATCATAGTAAATGAACTTAGCTTGCAAAGCTATCAAGTTCTCTATTGTGCTTAACGTTATTAGGCACTTCGCGGGACCTTGCTCATATGTCCTAATTTTGTTCGGCTATGCAAAGGATCCTTTCTGTACTGATCTTACTGATGAGCTTCAACTCATTCCAGGTCTTCTCACAAGAGGAAACAGTAGGTCTGGTCCTAAGTGGCGGTGGTGCCTCTGGTCTCGCCCATATAGGGGTCATAAAAGCCCTTGAGGAATACAACATTCCCATAGACTATATCACGGGTACCTCTATGGGCGCTGTCATTGGGGGATTATATGCGTCTGGGATATCCACTGAACAACTGGAGACGTACTTCACTTCCAAAGACTTCATGGACGCGGTGAATGGCAAGATAGATGAGCGCTATTCCTATTACTTCAAGCGCTCCGACATGGATGCATCCATGATCAGTCTGAAGATTGACCCCGACACCTTCTTGCTCAGAACCATACCTGCTTATGTGGTCTCACCCATCCAGATGGACATGGAGATGATGGAATCTGTCTCAGATGCCATTGCCAAGGCGAATTACGATTTCGACCAACTCTTCATCCCCTTCCGATGTGTCGCTTCTGACATCGTCAATAAATGTGAGGTCATATTCAAGAGCGGGGAATTGCATAAAGCACTTAGAGCTTCCTCTTCCTTTCCATTCTATTTCAAACCTATCTGGTTCAATGGTCAGGTGCTCTTCGATGGTGGGCTCTATAACAACTACCCTTTGGATGTCATGTATGAGGAATTCAATCCTCACGTGATCATAGGGTCGAGTGTCTCGCTGAAAACCCCTCCTCCATCAGTGGATGACCTCTTCTCGCAGATCGAGAACATGATTGTGAACAGAGGGTCTGAGGAGATGCCATGCGAGTATGGCATCACCATCAAACAAGATACCGATGTGGGCACCTTGGAATTCAAGAAAGGAGATGAAGCCATTCGAATAGGCTATGAGACCACAGTGGCCATGATCGACAGTATCTATGGATTGGTAGATAGAAGAGTGAGCAAAGAGAACAGGGAATCTGCTAGGGAAGCATGGGTGAGTGACTTGAAACCCTATGAACTCAGTACGATCAAGGTCACCGGGGTAGGACAAGCTGCAAGTAGATACTTTTCAAAGGTACTGCGCATCAATGACAAGAATCCTCCAAAGACCTTGGAAGAGATCAAGCCCCTTTACTTCAGGGTATTGGAGGATGATAAGATCAATTATGCCTTTCCTTCTCTCGTCTATGATAAAGAGAAAGGAGGGTATACGTTCGAAATCGACATCCAAAAGGAGAAACGACTCTTTATCGACTTCGGAGGAAATTTCTCTTCCCGTCCCGTCAATACTGGTTTTGTTGCTGTCCGTTATAACATCTTGGGTGCTACGCCTAAGTCGATCATGGTCAATTCCTACTTCGGGAAATTCTACAATTCAATTCTCTTTGAAGGTAGATTCGATGTTCCTAGTCGAAACCCTTATTTCTTCTCTCTGTTGGGCATGAGGCAGCAATGGGACTATTTCAGGAGTTTCGCTACCTTCTTCCAAGAGTCCAAGCCTTCCTTTATCCTCCAACAAGAGACGGCAGGAGGTCTTCTCATCGGACGCCCTGCTGGAAATCGTGGCATTCTGGTCTTGGACCTGAAGTACGGAGAAAATGATGATGAATATTATCAGACCGATGATTTCTTGGCTGCGGATACTGCTGATGCCACTGTATTCACGTTTGCCACAGTAGGTCTGAGTTTTGAGAGGAGCACATTGAATCGCAAGCTCTATCCGAGCTCAGGAACCTTCCTTGGGGTACGCGGAAGGTATGTGAATGGAGAAGAAAAGACCACTCCAGGATCTACCGGTATTCTGACCGAGGAGTTCATAGGAGCCCGGGAATGGATGACTCTGAGAGCCAGATATGAGAATTACTTCATGAGCCCAGGACGATTCGACCTAGGATTCGAATTGGAGGGCGCATACTCCACACAGGAATTTTTCAGCAACCGAAAAGCCAGTTTGTTGGCTGCACCATATTTCCAACCGATACCAGAAAGCCGAACGTTATTCCAAGATGAATTCAGAGCTCAGAAGTTCCTTTCAGCTGGTTTCAAAGTCATCTATGAGGTCGCATCATCAGTGGATGTCAGATTGGAGAATTACTTATTCCAACCAGTGAATGAGATTATTGCTGGGGAGGGTCTCCAACCTGTTTATTCTGAAAACTTCTTAAAGCGTTTCTACATCGGCTCAGGGAGTGTAGTGTTCCATAGTCCATTGGGGCCAGTGAGCCTGAGTGTCAACTACTATGATAAGCGAGAAGAGCCTTGGTCATGGATCGTCAACTTCGGCTACCTTATCTTCAATAAACGGGCGCTGGAATAGCAATAGGGGCGGTCAGACACTATTTCTATGAAATAAAGAACGACAGCTCATCTCCTTCCAATTTAGTAACATTGGTCCATGTCAACAGACCAAGAGGATCACAAGGAATTTCCCGCCTGGCGAAAAAAGGTGCATGAGGTCATCTTCGAGGCAGATACTCCGATGGGGAAACTCTTCGATGTAGTGCTCTTCATCCTCATCATTCTCAGCGTCATCGTGGTGATGTTGGAGAGTGTAGAGGACATCAAGAAATCTTTTGGAAATTGGTTCTACACCATTGAATTGGTCTTCACTTGCTTCTTCACGATTGAATATGTCGCCCGAATCATCTCAGTCAAGAAACCCAGAGGATATATCTTTTCTTTCTACGGTGTTGTGGACCTTCTTTCCATCCTTCCCACCTATATCAGCATCTTCCTTCCTGGTTCACATAGTTTGATGACCATAAGGACATTACGCCTACTCCGAATTTTCAGGGTTTTGAAGCTTGCTCATTTCATGAAAGAAGCGGCCAGTCTTCAGAGGGCTTTTAGAGCGAGTCGACACAAGATCACCATCTTTATGTTCAGCGTGGTCTCCATAGTGGTCATCACTGGGACCATCATGTACCTTATCGAGCCTCCAGAATCAGGATTCACAAGCATTCCTCAGAGCATCTACTGGTCCATAGTCACCCTAACTACCGTAGGTTATGGTGATATTGCTCCGACTACCGTATTTGGACAGTTCTTTGCTTCACTCATCATGATCATGGGTTACGCCATCATTGCTGTGCCCACTGGGATCATGTCAGCAGAGATAGCTAAGGAAGTGAGGTACACGAATACTACAGCCTGTCCCAGTTGCTCAAGGGAAGGACATGCCGATGATGCTCGTTTCTGTAAATACTGTGGGGCTGATTTGGAACTGGAGGTCTAAGACTCATGTCCAAAGCGTTTCTTCTTAGAGTTCTTCCTGTCATGGAAAGCCCCTTTATAATTAGGGTCTCTCAGTTGCTTCTGACGATCTATCTCTATCTCCATCTCCCTCAGCTCCCTTGGCAGGAAGTCCATGATTTGCATCTCTTCGGGATTATCGAACACGGGTATTTCCATGCCGATCAGCTCCTCAATCAGCTTGACGAAGTACTTCTCTGAGGGATCGGAAAATGAAATGGCCACTCCATGGTGCTTGGCCCGGCCAGTGCGGCCTATTCGGTGGGTATAGTCCACAATGGTCCTTGGGATGTCTAAATTCACCACGTGACTGACCTTGGCCACATCGATTCCTCGTGCACTCACGTCAGTAGCCACCAGTACTCTGACTTCCCCCTCTTGAAAAGCCTTGAATGCATTGATTCTCGTATTCTGACCCTTATTCGAATGGATGACTCGCACCTCCCCTTCTACCTTCCGCTCTAAATAACGGAAGACACGATCGGCCCTATCCTTGGTCCTACAGAAGACCAAGACCCTTTCCATCTCTTCATCTCCTAAGAGTTGCTCCAAAAAGAAGAGCTTGGTCTTGAAATTGGGGATACGATAAATCCTTTGGTCTATCGTCTCCGCTGTGGATGATTGGGGGGATACCTCGACTCGTGTGGGATATTCCAAGAACTCATGCGAGAGCTCTTCGACCTTGGCGCTGAAGGACGCACTGAACAATAGATTCTGACGTTTTACAGGAATGACTTCCAGAATCGGCCTCAACTGGTGCATGAAGCCCATATCCATCAACCTATCCGCTTCATCTAGGACCAGCACCTCCAATTTCTGCACGACCAGATATCCGGTATGATAGAGCTCCATCATTCTGCCAGGTGTGGCCACAATAATGTCCGTTCCTACCTCCAAGGCCTCCCGTTGAGATTTCAAACCTGCTCCGCCATAAAGCACTACCACTCTTAAGTCAGTGTAGGTCATGAGTTGCCGAACCATGGATTCGGTTTGAATAGCCAACTCTTTTGTTGGCTCCATGATGATGGCCCTTGGGACCACTCCTTTGGCAAATTTCAAGCGCTGAAGGACTGGGACGACAAAAGCAGCAGTCTTTCCAGTTCCCGTTTGCGCGATTCCAATGAGGTCATTTCCTGAAAGGACCCTCGGAATGGCCTTCTTTTGGATCTCAGTCGGCTCTTCATAGCCCATGTCTTCCATGGCATTGATAAATTGCCGTGTGACACCTAACGACTTGAAGTCCCTTTCCTCTGTTCCCATGGTTCTCAAAGATATATCTTTACCTGTTGGATCAGGAGGACGCTTATGGACATCACTAGGCAAATACACGATGCAGAGAATGCACTCAGGGAGTTCATTCACCAAATGCTCAACCGTTCCTTAGGTGAGTCATGGCCTGAACAAGACGTCTGGATAAAAAGCTTCTACGGTCTGTGGTTGGAACGGCAACAGAACAGTGAGAAAGGCTCGGATGCGATGAAGGGAAAAGAGAAGCCCATCCAGTTCGCAAGCATAGAAGAGATCAGGGCCTTGTTGGACCGGTATTGGTCGACTGAAATAGAAGAGGTATTCGAGGACCCTAGGACCTTGGATGTGTATCTTAAAATTCTGGATGACTATAGGAACCCAGACAGCCGCAGGCGTGAACTCCTCAGACATCAGAAACATCTCCTCCTTGGAATTTCAGGGGATATTCGTAGTAGGATCGTACTCTACAGGAGCATGCAGGAAATGGGTGGGCCATACCCTAGGATAGAATCCGTCCGAGACAACTTGGGTAACCTTTGGACGCCTGGGTCTCCAAGGAGATTGAAAACAGATAATACCCTGCATGTAGGAGATGAGTTGGAGTTCATCATCACAGCGACAGACGTTGAGGAACAAGAGCTCAGCTATCGTTGTCATCACACCAAATGGCAGACAAATAACATCCTCATCATCCCTATTGAGAGGAATATGGTGGAGAAGCAAGGCCTCTTCCACTTGATGATACGAAGTGACAGGAAACATCATGCCTACAAGATGGGCTTTGATGACCGTGTGACTATCGAGTATCAGATTATAATCCAATAGCCGCTTAGCCTTCTGTCCTGAGATTCTTGGCCCAATTTCTCAGATCATCCCGTTCCTTAGGTTCGACAAGTTCTTTGAGGGCGCTATTCAACTCTTGCATGAAGAGGGCTCTATCATTCCCTACACTGAGAAGAGCCAATTTATAATATTCCAACATCCGCTTGATCTTTCTACACGTTCCTTCCAGTCTACGAAATGCTTCAACTTTGGGTTGCAGCATGAGATGTCTTATTTTTGTCCTAGAGTTCAATTAGCCCCAATTATGATAGGATCAGTCGACCTTCACAAAGAACTCCTTGACCAAAGAGCAGAATCCAATAGGTTCATAGATGACGTGAACGCCCTTCTGAAATCGGAGGAGCGCACCTATGCCTCCATCATGGAGCGCTTGAGAAGCTCTAGTAAAACCCCATCTGTCTTCAATACGGAACCGCCTCTCAGCGAGGTGTTCGATATTCAGGACATCAGGAAAGTAGCACTCAAGTTCAGATTGAGATTCCTACCGACCCGCCTTCTGAAAGCAGATCTACCAATGGCAGCCGTTCAGGCTATCAAGGAGAAAGAGTTGGAATTGGATTGTGAATTACATGGTTTCAATCTTCTTGCCCCGGAAGAGGCTTTCGATCTGAAAGATGAGAATGCCGATCCACTTCTTTTCGCTAATATGGGCGATGGACACTATGTCTTTGTACATAAATGGGGCTCTGACCTTTCATGGCACCGGTTCATTATGTCTTTTCCATTGCGCAACCCTATCAGCTTCGGTCTGATGCTCTTGCTCCTTGGAATCGGATTAAGCCTGACCATTCCTACAGCAGAACTTGCAGATCGATTGGGCATGAGTGCCAGTATCCTCAGTCCATTGATGATGATTTGGGTTCTGGTCTCAGTGCTCAGTGCAGGCGTCTTCCTGTTCTTTTCGAATCGCTGGCAGTTCACGTCAGAGTGTTGGGACAAGGATTTTTCATAGGGCTCTAAAAAAAGTCTTAAGTTCAGTTATGTTTGCGATTAGTGTGACAAAATCACGTTTCTTCGACATACTAATCTAACATCAAACAGAACTTAATATGATGAACCTTAGACATGTAGTCCTTACTGCACTTGTGTCGAGTGTAGCCCTGAATTCCTACGGACAGAACAGTGAATATCCAGTAAGCATCGGTGTCTTCGGAGGTCCCGTGGATTTCATCGGTGAGTTGGATCGCCACACACTTTTCGACTTCGGAGGGGATGAGACCTACTTCCATTTTGGAGGTGAAGTGAACCTTTATGTCAATCCAGCATTCGATTTCGGTATCTCGTTGGCCACGGGAGAAATAGGGCACAATGGGGATAAGGGCGAATTCACTGCAGACATGACCGCTGTAGATTTCCAGCTGAAGTATAAACTGAATAACGGCTATATCCTTAAGGAGGATGCCAAACTATCGCCTTATCTGCTTGTCGGGGGTGGAATGTCCGATATTCAAGGGGATACTGCTATCGTTCTGGATAATCTCGTTGGACAATTCTCTTGGGGTGCCGGAGTTAGCGTTCCAGTAACAGACCGTCTAGCCTTCGATCTTAGAAATGTATATAGGTATACCAGTTCAGATGACATAGACCGGATCAACAATGGTCTCAATGACCTTTATATGACCGTTACTGCTGGACTTAGATACAATTTAGGCTCGGTCAAAGACAGGGATGGTGATGGTATAAGTGATGCAAAGGACCTTTGTCCTGATGATGCAGGATTGGAAATCTTGAATGGATGTCCTGATACTGATGGTGATGGTGTGGCCGATAAGGATGATGAGTGCCCTGATCTATCTGGTTATCCTGACCTGATGGGATGTCCAGACGCGGATGGTGACGGTATTGCAGATAACAAGGATTAGTGCCCCAATGAAAAGGGAGCAGCTGAACTCATGGGCTGCCCTGATAGTGATGGAGATGGTATTGCTAACGCCAAGGACGCTTGTCCAGATGTGGCCGGTTTAGCGGAATTCAATGGCTGTATCGATAGCGATGGGGATGGTATCTCTGACGATAAGGACCGTTGTCCGTCTGAATCTGGTAGTGAGGCGCTCAAGAGATGTCCAGATACCGATGGGGACTCTGTAGCCGATGTGGATGACAAATGTCCTGATGTCGCTGGTCTAGCAAAGAACAAGGGATGTCCTGAAGTATCTCAAGCCGTCAAAGAAGTCTTTACCAAGGCTCTTCAAGGCATACAATTCGAAAGCGGCAGAGATGTGATCAAGAGTTCCTCATTCACTATCTTGAATAATGTGGCCGACATCATGAAAGAAAATCCAGCCTATAAATTGTTCATTCAAGGCCATACGGATAGCCAAGGTGATGATGCTATGAATCAGGAGCTATCCGATCGAAGGTCAGCTGCTGTGAAGGCCTATCTTGAAGGAAAAGCGGTTGCAGGGGATAGGATGAGAAGCCAAGGATACGGAGAGAGCAACCCTGTTGCTGATAATGGAACGGCTGCAGGTAGAGCTAAGAACAGACGGGTAGAATTCTAATCTTCTCAATAGATTTTCCCAAAAAAATCCCCAGCTAAATCAAGCTGGGGCTTTTGTTTTTAATCCAATTGCCCTACTTTTAAACCTAGAATGTCAATGCTTGATTGGCAAAACCTGTTCGAATCCTTCTTATCTCCATTAAAGACCCCCCTAAATGAGACTTTTATATTCATTCCTGCTCACAGTTCTATTATCCATAGCCTCTCTGACCGCAATCGGTCAGAGGAACTGTGCCTCTACAGAATATTTAGAGCAACAAAAGACCGAAGACCCTAAGCGCCAAATGATAATGGATCGGATTGAAGACCACACTCGTCAGTTCATCATGAACCAAGAGAACCGTTCTTCTGCTCCTGTTATCACAATTCCTGTTGTCGTCCATGTGGTGTGGAACACTGCGGCCGAAAATATCTCCGATGCCCAGATTCTCAGTCAGATCGAAGTCCTCAATGAAGATTTCAGAAGACTGAACAGCGATGCCGACAATGTCTGGGGTCAAGTTGCGGCGGATACAGAGATCGAATTCTGCTTGGCCAACGTAGACCCTAATGGAAATGCAACTACAGGGATCACCCGCACTCAAACGAGCAAAACTTCTTTCTCCACCAATGACAATGTGAAATTCACCTCTTCAGGAGGTAAGGACGCTTGGCCTAGCAGTAGTTATATGAACATATGGATATGTGACATATCAGGTGGTATCATCGGTTATGCCCAGTTCCCTGGAGGTCCTGCTTCCACTGATGGAATCGTGGTCGATTACACCACCACTGGAAACATTGGAACAGCGACTGCTCCATTCGATCTAGGGAGAACGGCAACTCATGAAGTGGGTCACTATTTGAACCTTAGGCATATCTGGGGTGATGGAGGCTGCTCGGTGGATGATTTCGTGGCGGACACGCCTTCCTCTGACGGACCGAATTATGGATGTAACACGAGTACGGTGAGCTGTGGAACCACAGACATGGTCCAGAACTACATGGATTATACAGATGATGATTGCATGAATCTCTTTACTGCTGATCAGACTTCTCGGATGAGGGCATTGTTCAACAGCGGTGGATTCAGGGCTTCTCTATTGAATTCCACAGCTTGTGGCACACCTGCAGAACCGACTTGCGATGATGGCATCCAGAACCAAGGTGAGACAGGAGTGGACTGTGGCGGACCTTGCCCGGGGATTTGCCCAACTTGTGATGATGGGATACTGAACAATGGAGAGATTGAAGTAGATTGTGGAGGCCCGAACTGCTCAGTCTGTCCGTGCACTGGTGAGGATGTCACCTTGACCATCCTCCTTGACAATTATCCTGAGGAGACCTCTTGGTCCATCACAGATGCTGGTGGCGGAACAGTAGCCAATGGTGGCACCTACGGGTCACAGCCTGATGGGTCCACCGTTGTCGAATCCATCTGCTTGAACGATGGCTGTTACACATTTACCATCAATGATAGCTTTGGTGATGGTCTGTGCTGCGGATTTGGAATAGGCAACTATTCCCTCACCTCCGCTGATGGCTCAATATTGGCAAGTGGTGGTGAATTTGGGTCATCAGAATCCACACCATTCTGCATAGC
>JAQCAN010000024.1 GCA_027621335.1 Bacteroidota bacterium | reverse complement strand
TCATGGGATATCATCTTCTCATCATAACCTTTGAGACCTTCAGGGTCTTCCACCTCCAATTGGATGAGGTAGGAATAGTCTGCAAAATCGCCGCATAGGAGCTTGGGCAAGGTCACCTCGGAGATATGGTCGGTCACAATTGGCTCAGGATGCTGGTGGTCATTATGGACAAGAATCGTTTGCCAGCGATAGCTCAAGGTCTCATCGCTATGCTCTGCATCCGCTACTTCTGCAATTAAGGGTAAAGTAGTGTCCACATCCACGTGGAAGACCGCATCATCCGGTATGCTGCTGATATTCACCTGAGGAGGACTGTTGTTCAAAGAGACCAGAGTTTCGGCTGTCCCCACATTGCCTTCACTATCCGTGACTGCCAAGGTCACTGTGTAGGAGAACGGAGAACTATCTGGCGCGGTGAATAGGTGACCATCTTCCATGTCATCTGAGGTATCTCCATCCCCGAAGTCCCAATGGAAGGTCATCTCATCACCTTCCTGATCATATGAATTGATGGCACTGAAATCCACATTCAATGGAGAAGGACCATAGATCACATTTTGATCGATAACGGCCTTTGGTGGGACATTTCCCTGAAAGCATATCCTGTATATGCGCTGTGAGGAAGCCGTTTGCAAATAAAGGCAATCATCGAAGGGATTAAAACGCATATGGATGGCCGGAGGAAACCCTTCAAGGAAAGGCTCGACCTTGGTCAGTTCGTCATTCTCGTTGAACCACAGAACTCGGATCCACCCTGAATAATCAGAGACGAAATAGGCTCCGAAATATTCCTCTGGAAACGTAGCACCATAGTAGAAGTCCCCTCCCAGGCAGGCGATACCTTCAAAGCCCTCTCCTTGGACACTAGGATTCTCCTCTATGGACAGCCCGACAGAGGTTCCATCTAGATTATAAGAAGGGGTGTAACTGCTATAAGGTAAACCTTGAGAATTCCAGGCATTCTCATAAGCCAATACGGGGCGTTCATGGATGTGTCGGTGAACGGTGTCACTGACCTCCACCCATTGATCGCAGGAGTTGGGCCAAAAGCTGGAGTGATCTGCTTTGGGTTGGATTAGCATGTCTTGGAATAGGATGTGCTCATTCTCACAGACATCATCATCATATAATGGGTTGAGATAGAACGGATGTTCGGTGAGGAAGGGCAGATAGGGCACAGTCTCTTGCATGCCTTCCATGATGGGCCAGCCGAAATTGGAGCCAGGTTCGCGGGAGACATTGATTTCCTCCCAATCTGTGAATCCGACATCTGCGATATAGAACTTGCCTGGGTCGCCTGCTAAGGGGTCCATAGATCCTGATCCTGGACGCCTTACCATTCTAAATGGATTTCGGAAGCCTAGTCCCCAAACTTTAGAAATACTTGAATCAGGATGGGATTCCAGATAGAAGGGATTGCTTGGAACTCCTGATCCTGTCTCAGGATTTATTCTGAGAAGCTTGCCATTTAAAGAGCCTAAGTACTGCGAACGAAAGGCTCCGATATTCTCATCTTCTCTTAAGATGCCTAGTTCCATTCCTTGCTCTTCGTAGGCATAGTCAGGATAAGGTGGGCCGCCAGCAAAGGCTTCAACCCAGGTGCTTCCATCTCCACATGTGGCTAGTAAAGTTCTATCTGTTCCGAACTCCAAAGTTCCCAGACCATGCGAAGAGGACATCATAGGAATGCCATCATCCAAGCTTCCTCCAATCAAATAAAAGGTGTTCTCTACAATATGTTCAAAGGGAAAATCAATTGTCACCTGATGACGGGCTAGGCGACCTAAGTGAGCTTGATAGTTCCAACTCTGCGATGGATCATAGTCTGGAGAGCCGAAGTTGAGTAGATAATAGGTGTCAACATTATAGAGAAGGTATATCAACCCATTGTTCACAAAGTCAGGATCGATTGCCATTCCTGCCATACCATAGTCTCCCCAAAAGCCCACCTCTTCCGAGATATCGATAAGGGGCTCAGGGTCCAGGACATTGTTCAAGAGCATAAAGACCTTACCTGAAAGCGTCCAGGCCAAGGACACACTGTCATTCACGAAGCGTATTCCAGCTGAACTCTGTAAAATAGGATCATCCACTACAGTTTCAAGAACGAAACCATCGGGTAGCTCTTGGGCTGGAGCACTCGAGAGTGAAGCAGCAAATAGAAAAAAGAACAGTTTTCTGAACATCAGACGCTTTTATGTAAAATCAACTTAGGATGAATTGCTGTTTTTGAAATAGGCAACGTTCCCCATCCTCACTCCCCATGAATCAATTCCCCTCCCCCCGTATCCGAATAAATCTCAATGGCATTGGGCTCTCCATAATACACAATGTTCCCATGACTTTCGATATTACCCGATAGCAGCCCCCCATTCACAGTGAGGACGATATCCCCACTTCCTACATTATGGGCATAACCTGTAACTGAGTTCAGCCCTCGTCCTTTGATCTGACAGGCACCTGAGAGGTAGTACTCCATATGTTCGGCATTGCCGGTGACCTCTATTAGGGAACTACCCGCATTCGTGCTGATATAAGCTGTTCCACCATCCAATTCAAGGTAGGTCTTGCTGTTAGTATGCCAGTTCTCCCAATCAAATCGTTCCTGCCTTATCGCTCCTTGACTTCTGGATGTTCCAGCACTTTCATTGTAGACGAGATCCAGCTCCGTGAAATGTATCTCCACCTCCACCTTGGTAGGCAAGGCCCTCATCCATCGGCACGTGTTATCATCGGCAATGGTGAGCACCCCATCATTGAAATCTGTTTGAATGAAATCCAGAAGATTCGCGCCTGCTTTGATGACCACTTTATCAGCTGAGTCCTGGATGAAGGTATAGTCGATCACATCGAAGAGCCTCACCTGTCGCAGCCCCGGGAAAGAACGCTCTTCAGTAGATGGGTCACCGCTTCCTTTGAAACAGGAACGATCTTCAGGCTTCTTGCATCCAATGAGGCTGATGAGAAGCACAAAGGCTATAAAAGAATGTCTTGTCATGGAGTCGCTCAAAGATAGCAGATCGACTTCTTTTGTAGGCAGAATGGAGAACAGCAAACCTTTATCCTCTTGGAATCCTTTGGAGGGGCCCTTGAACATCTTTGGACCCTGCAGTGCCGAGGGACCTGAGCATATGATGCTCACTGCCAAGGGGCTAGTCAACACAGGAATACCTTTCATTTTCAGAGCGGGACTTTGGAAACCAAGGACACGTCCAGGCTCATTTGAAGGCTATGGGGCCAAGGCCTTACCATGGCTGACCGAGGTCAAGAAGGAACTGGGAGTGAAGATCACCACCGAGGTGGCTACACCAGAGCATGTCGAGCTTTGTTTGAAAGCAGGGGTGGATGTTCTTTGGATAGGTGCCCGAACTACAGCGAATCCTTTCTCTGTGCAGGCGCTTGCGGACGCTTTGAAAGGACTAGATATCCCAGTATTGGTAAAGAATCCGATCCATGCTGACCTCGGGCTCTGGATAGGGGCCTTGGAGCGCATAGCGGGCTCTGGCATCACCTTATTAGGGGCTATCCACAGAGGCTTCCATCACTATGACAACCGGCCTTACCGTAATTGCCCAGACTGGGAATTGCCTATTGAGCTCAAGCGACAATACCCTCATCTCCCCATCATCTGTGATGTGAGCCATATCTCAGGTCACCCTGACATCATCCCTATGGTCGCCCAAAGGGCTATGGACCTGAATATGGATGGCCTACTGATAGAAAGCCATATCGATCCAAAAGTGGCTCTGAGTGATGCCAAGCAACAGGTGACGCCTGAGGAACTTGAACTGATCTACAATGGCTTGAGAAGGGGACAAGAACGGATTCAGGACGCTGACTTCCTGGAGGAGTTGGAAGCGCTGAGGAAACAGATCGATGAGATCGATGTGGCCATGCTTGACCTATTGGCTGAACGCATGAACATAGTGCAGGGCATCGGGGAGCAGAAGAGGGAGAAAGGGGTGACCATCTTCCAATTACAGCGCTGGAGGGATGTCATGGAGAATTTCCTGAGCCGAGGAGGTCAGAAGGGATTGAGTAAAGGTTTCGTGAAGAAGATCCTGGAGGCCATCCACTTGGAAAGTATTGAGATCCAGGAACGCTCAGTTCGTTATCAGGTCACTTCCAAGCCATAAGTGCTGGAGACCAAGGTCTTCGTGTAGGCATCCTTCGGACGGGCGTAGAGTTCATCCGCCTCACCATATTCCACACAGAGGCCTTTGTTCATCACCATCACCTTGTCACTCATATAGCGAACTACAGAGAGGTCATGGGAGATGAAGAGGTAACTGAGCCCCCGCTCATCCTGTATCTGATTCAATAGGTTCAATACCTGTGCCTGCACTGAAACGTCCAAAGCGGATACCGATTCATCACAGATGAGGATTTTAGGTGAGACGGCCAATGCTCTGGCAATACAGATACGCTGTCGCTGTCCACCAGAGAACTCATGGGGATAACGGTCATAATGTTCGGGCTTCATGCCCACTTCTTCTAGCAAGGCGAGTGTGGCTTCCTTGCGCTGACGGATATCTCCATTCATTCCATGCACCTCCATCGGTTCCTGGATAGCCGAACCGATCTGTTGGCGTGGATCCAGTGAGCTATAGGGGTCTTGAAAGATCATCTGGACCTCACGGAGCATGGCTCTGGCCTCCTCTTTGGATTGCCCATCCACATCCATTCCCATGTATCCTATGGTGCCCTGATGTTTTTCCTCCAAGCCGATCAAGGTGCGACCGAGCGTGGACTTCCCACAGCCTGATTCCCCGACAATACCAAGCGTCTCACCAGCATGAAGACTGAAGCTCACACCATTCAATGCCTTGACGTGGTCCACCACCCTTTGGAAGATGCCTTGACGGATGGGGTACCACGTATGTAAATCTTGGACCTCTAGAATAGGAGGTTGACCATAGAGGAAGGCAAGATGATTCTCCCGCTCCTCCTTGTTCTCTAGCTTGGGGGCTTCAAGAAGGACTTCGCTGAGATGGTCCTTCACGGTGAGCAATCGGTGAGGGCGTCCGGATGAAGGAGGGCGACTTGAGAGTAAGGCTCTCGTGTAAGGGTGTATAGGCCTATCAATAACAGCCCGGGTTTCCCCTTGTTCTACAATTCGGCCATTCTGCATGACGACTAAATGATCAGCAATCTGCGAGACCACAGCCAGGTCATGGGAGATGAAGATCATCGCCATGCCCAGCTTTTTCTGAAGGGACTGTAACAGCTCTATTATGCTTCGCTGCACGGTGACATCCAGAGCCGTAGTAGGCTCATCAGCAATCAAAAGGCGTGGACAGGAGCTGATAGCCATAGCGATCATCACCCGCTGTTTCTGTCCACCTGAGAGCTCATGAGGATAGGCTTGGAATGCGCGCTGAGGGTCTGGGAGTTTGACAGATTCGAAGAGTTCGATTACCTTTTCTTTCCATTCGGATCTCGCATGGATGTGGTGCGTTCGAAACACCTCCATGACCTGCTCACCGCATCGCTTCAAGGGGTTCAATGAGGTCATGGGTTCTTGGAAGATGACAGAAATTTCCTTGCCCCTCAACTGCCTGAGCCTATCCTCATCCAACGTGATGAGGTCGATGTCCAAGGGTTCATACTGGATAGAGCCAGTATCGTAATGGATGGGCGGACTTGGAATGAGTTTCAGGATGCTCAATGAACTGACCGACTTTCCAGACCCCGACTCCCCGACCACCCCTAAGGTCTCCCCTTGGGCCAAGCTGAAGTTCAAGTCATGAAGGACACTGGTGGATTCCCCAGCTTGAGAGAAGGAGGCACTGAGGCCTTTGAACCGTATGAGTGGCTCAGTCTTCATAGTCACGGTCCACGTGTTCCAGCTGATTCACCATGAGCGTTGGCCGACCCATCTCCAAGCTTTCATCCGATAAAGTGACTTCGACCAAGCGGCCATTTTCAGATGCCCGCTTCCAAGTGGCATAACCGTCTGTGGGACGACTCTTGTGGTAGAGCGTGTCAAAGTGAAGGCGGATGTCCTGGAATAAGGAAGGAAGCCCCTCTTTATCTGGATAGATGTCCATGCTCATCTCGTAGATGCGGTCATTATCCGCAGTGACATAGTAGGAGAAGGGGAGCCCATTCTCCAAGGTCCCTTCGAAGCTGTACGATATCTGCTCCTCTATGGTGCTTGGAGAATAGGTGGCGATAAAGGGCTTCAGGTCTTGACCTAGAGTAATCGACAGCATGGCATCAGAAGTGAATACGGTATGCTCCCACGGAATGGCCTTGGTTTCCTCAAAGCTCTCAGTGCGCTTCTCAGAAGGTTGCTCTGTTCCGCAGCCTTGGGATAGGATGAGCGCCATAAGCCAGAGAACAGACTGAGAACGTATTGGCATTACTCGGAAATCAAGTTGAAGAGCTCGGTCAGGTCTGGAGCGAGGATGATCTCTATCCTTCGGTTCTTGGCCTTGTCAGTGGGATCCACAGGAAGATATTCTCCGCGACCTGCAGCAGTCAGTTGGGTAGGGTCTATGCTGCTGTTACCCTGCATGATGCGTACCACGGAGGTGGCCCTCATCACACTAAGATCCCAGTTGTCCTTGTATGGCGCGCTATTGCCGATGATCTTATCCGTATCGGTATGCCCTTCTACCAGGATGGAAAGGTCTTTTTCTCCTTCGATGGCTTTGGACAATTGGATCAGTGCGGACGTTCCTTCAGCGCTGACCGAGGTACTGCCTGAAGCGAATAGGAGTTTAGCTTCCAGAGAGACATAGACACGGCCGTCCTTCTCGACCACGGTAAGCCCCTTGTCCTTGAAGCCTAATAAAGCATCGCTCACCTTATCCTTCAGAGCACGGACTGCGGCATCCTTGCTGGCCAAGAGCTCTTCCAATTCTTTGACTCGTCCTTCCCGGTCTTCCAACAAGGAGCTCTTCTGATTCAGTTCGGTCTCCAAAGTGGTGAGCCTGGTCTGTTGCTCTTGCAGGTCTTTTTGTAGGGCCAAAAGGTTCTCAAGGAGTTCCTTTTTCTCACTCTCAGAACTGCTCATCAGGCTAGCCTGTTTGCTCATAAGCTGCTCATTGAGCTCATTGATCTTATCGTACTGGGTGGTCATACGGTTCAATGAACTGCTCAATAAGGCGGTGTCTTTCTTTAGTCGGGTGAGGGATTCCTCGATGGTCTTCTGGCGTGAAAGACACTCGGTGAGGTCTTCGTTGATGGCATCGAATTTTGCGCTCAATTCCTTTTTCTCCTTGGCGCACTGAATGGCTTCGTTCTGGACTTCTTGGAAACGCCTTCCAGGCACACAAGAGGAGATGAACAGGAGGAGGGCGATGATGGGTAATGCGGATTTCATGATGATGTTCTTAAAGGGTGAATTCAAGCCAAAGGCAGAGTGTCAGTTCTTTTTTTCCAAGTAGGCTCTACGGAAGTCGAATCGCCCGAGAATGGGGTCTTTGGCATCCTTGAGTCTGCGGTGTTGTATGATCTGCATGTTCTCGTAGTATAAGGGAACGTTGGCGGCCTCGTCCATCAGGAGTTGGTCGGCCTGCAGATAAATGTCCATTCGCGCAGCAAGAGCATCCACTTTCAGCGCTTCTCCTACCAAAGAGTCGAATTGGGCATTCTTGAATCGATAGATGTTCAAGAAAGTATTCTCATTCTCCGGGGTATTCTGGCTGAGCATGATGTTCAGGAAGTTCTGTGGCTCCATGAAGTCTCCGATCCAATTGTCCAACCACAACCGGCTCTTCCGCTCTTCTATACGGCTAAAATGCTGGTCCTTGGTAAGTGCGGTGATGGAGAGAGAGATGCCGAGTACTTCGAGGATTTCCTTTTGGATCTCTTGTGCCACGACCACATCTTTATAACGGTTCTGTATCTGCAGGCTCATTACAGGAAAGCCTGAACCTCCTGGAAAACCGGCCTTGGCCAGATAGCTCCTTGCAGAATCTGCATTTGCATTGAGCGAGGTCACTTGGTCCGAAGGGAAGTCCTTGAACCCAGGAGGGATGAGGCCATGGGTTCCTGCTGAACCCTGATGATCCAATGCATTCTCAATGATTTTATTACGGTCTATAGCGTAGGCAAAGGCTATACGGACATGCTTATCAGCGAAAACACCCTCGTCATTCAGGAAGCCAAGGAAGCTGGTCTCTATATCGGAGACGTATCGGAGTGAATATGGAGAGTCCTCCTCTTCACATTTCTCTGTGATTCGACCGCTGTTCTCGATGATGTTGGCATCCACCATCAGGTGAATCAGTTCCTTATCCATGGCATCACTGACTTTTGCAGCCGAGGCATTGAAACCCAGTTTGATACCATCCAAGAAAGGCAGCGCATTCCCGTCTTCATCTTTCCCCCAATACCTTGAGTTGCGTTCAAGAAGACAGACCTCGTTCTTTCGGTAGTTCTTGTTGACAAATGGGCCAGTACCCACAGGTGAATCGTCCACATCCATTCCATAGGTCACTTTGACCTCCTTTGGATAAATGGACGTAGCATAGTGGGCTAGAACGTGGATGAATTCCACATTCGGACGCGTCAATTTGAATACCAAGCGGTCCTTTGAATCCAGATAGATGCCTTCATGAGCGTCTTCACCGGGCACCTTTTTGCCATCAAAGAATTTCCTAGAGCCTGCGACCTGGTCCATAAAGAGGGCGCCATTCACGTTGAAGGGACTGTTCTCACATAAGGACTGCATAGCGTACAGGACATCTTCTGGCTCCATGAGACGCCCTTCACCATCTTCAAAGCATCTGTTATCATGGAAAAAGACATTGGAACGCAGCGTGAACGTATACTGGGTGTGGTCCTTATCCACCTCCCACGATTCGGCCAGAAGTGGGACCAGATCCCCTGTCTCAGAGGAGTAGGTCATCAAGGTTTCATAGATCTGAGACCCCATCTGTGCAGCCGATCCCTCATGGGACATAGGAGGAAAGAGGATGGAGAAGGGGGTGAATTGGTTCATCACCAAGATATGGCCATATCTGGAATCGCCATTGCTCTCGCCATTATTCCTGCTGCCATTGCAGGAGGCCAACACCGCCAGGATGGTGGCGGCAGCTAGGACTTTAGAGTACAGGGGTGTCTTGCGCATTAAAGACAATATTACTGGCATTGAAGTACTGCCAGCGGGGGCCTTCAGGAATGTTTCAAACGATCTCTAGTAGAATAGGACAATGGTCACTGTGGACAGCTTCACTCAAGATGGCCACTCTTTTCAAACGAGGGGTGAGCACTTGGGTGGCCATGTGATAATCGATGCGCCAACCAAGATTGCGCTTACGGGCGCCCGCTCTATAACTCCACCAGGTATACTGATGTGGTGATGGATCGAAAAATCGGAAGGTGTCCACAAAGCCAGAATCGATGAACTCAGTCATCCATTCTCTCTCTTCAGGAAGGAATCCAGAACTGTTCTTGTTGGAGACTGGATTGTGGATATCTATGGGTTTATGACAGATGTTATAGTCCCCTGAGATGATCAGCTCAGGACGCTCTTTTTTGAGTCCTCCGCTGAAGGCTGAAAAATCCTCCAGGAACTTCATCTTGAAGTCCTGCCTGTGGTCACCACTGCTCCCAGAAGGGAAATAGGCGCTCATGACACTGAGACTGCCGTAGTCCGCTCGGATGATACGGCCTTCGCTATCATACTCATCTATCCCCATGCCGATCTCTATGTGGTCGGGAGTGGGCTTGGAAAGAATAGCCACACCTGAGTAGCCTTTTTTCTCAGCTGGGTTCCAATGGATGCTGTAACCGAGGTCCTTTATTTCTTCCAGATCCACTTGGGATTCATGTGCTTTGACCTCTTGCAGACAGACGATGTCCGCATTGACACTTTTCAACCAGGCTGCGAAACCCTTGTTCATCGCAGCGCGGATGCCATTGACGTTATATGAGATTATTTTCATCGTAGGGTCAGGAATCCTTAATTATGGCGTTAAAATAACCCTATTCCATCATGACCTTCCCTCAGGGCTGATGGACATAAGATCTGAACGCACTGTCATCCAGGACATCACATATCATACTCTGCTTCCTTTTGTCTGTCTTGTTCCACATGGATGTCATGGGCCAAGGTACATTCCGTTCATTGAGGGTGAAGTGGATTCCCACTGACTTCTCAGGTTCCTTGGATACCTTGCTCATCCTCCCCCAGTCCCTCCTATTGGTACATGGAAAGGATACCTTGGAGAACACAATGTTCGAACTGAATGAAAATGGCCATCTGACACTTAGAGAACCCGGAATTGGAGGAGATAGCCTTCAGGCCATCTATAGGGTTTTGCCATTCCCTTATCGCTTGGACTTGACGCTGAGAGATACCCTCTTGATCAGGGAAAGTTTTGAGACGAAAGGCCTCCCGGGATATATTCCAGCACGTTCAGACAGAGGAAGCCTGATGGATTTCGGGGGATTGGAACGTAGGGGGACCATTGCAAGAGGTATTCAGGTGGGCAATGCACAGGACCTTAGCGTGAGCTCCGATCTGAACCTGCAGTTGATGGGCAGGGTGACCGATGACATCTCCATATTGGCCAACATCTCTGATGATAACATCCCGATACAAGCGGATGGCACCACACAGACCCTTCAAGAGTTCGACCAGGTATATATAAAGCTCTTCAACGAGGATCATGCCCTTACGGCAGGAGACTATCAAGTGGCCGACCTGAACGGGAGGTTCGCCAAGTATCTGAAAAAAGCCCGAGGAGCCCTTGTGGAGAGCAGGATTTCTGGAACTGGCACCCTGAGGGATACTTTGGAAGGGTTGAATATCCGTGCTGGAGCAGCAGTGTCCCGAGGGAAATTCTCCCGGAATGTGATTCAAGGGATAGAAGGTAACCAAGGCCCGTACCGTCTGCGAGGCGCAGATAACGAGCTCTTCATCATCGTGCTCTCAGGAACGGAGAGGGTCTATATCGATGGGCGCCCTCTCAAGCGAGGAAAAGAGTACGATTATACCATCGACTATAATTCGGCCGAGATCACCTTCACCGCCAATCGCCTCATCACCAAGGACAGGCGTATCGTGGTGGAGTTCCAGTATGCGGAGCGCAACTACGCCCGTTCGCTGCTCCAAGTTGGAGGTACCTATCGCCAAGGCCCATGGCAGGCCTTTATGGATCTCTACTCGGAACAGGATGCGCGCAATCAGCCCCTGCAGCAGGAATTGACCCCTGAGGACCGCGCCTTTCTCAGCGGATTGGGGGATAACATCAACGAAGCCCTGATCTCTCGACTGGATAGCGTCCAGTTCTCAGAGGACCAAGTGCTCTATGCCTTGAGGGACAGCCTCGGATATGACAGCATATTCGTCTACTCCACAGATCCAGTGATAGCGAGATACCGAGTGTCCTTCACCCGAGTGAACTTGGGTCAAGGGGATTATGTGCAAGATGAATTCTCGCCCAATGGAAGGATCTACAGATGGGTGGCCCCTGATACGCTGAACGGCACTGTCATCAGGCGAGGAGACCATGTCATAGGCATTCTTTTAGTCACGCCCAAAAATCAAAGCATGTATTCAGGCGGGTTGAGGTATCAGACCAAGGAGCATTCATGGGCTGAGGTCGAGGCCGCCATGAGCCAGAGGGATCTGAACACCTTTAGCGAGCTGGATGATCGGGATGATGACGGAACCGCTCTCCGTTTGAGCGGGGAGCATCGCTTTGCCTTGCAGGAGAGAGAGGAACCCCTTATGCTCAATGTGGGCGGAATGGCCGAATACACCTCACAGGACTTCCGATTCATAGAGCGATACCGAGAGGTGGAATTCGAACGCAATTGGAATCTACAGTCGACAGAGCTTTTGGCCGATCAAGTCCAACTCAGGGGGACGATAGGACTGATGCGATCAGAGGAGAAGGCCATAGCCTATAGCCATGAACAGTTCAGGACCCGATCTGACTATAAGGGGATCATGCATGGCCTGAGAACACGCTGGAAGGATGACCGTTGGGATCATAAGGGGATAGCGTCCGTATTGGAGACAGACGGTCTTAGGCAAGGGAGATTCTCGAGACACATCGCCTCTGTCACGAGGAAAATGGGTAAGTATAGACTGGGCTTCAGGGACGAACGGGAGGAGAACGAGTTCCGAAATCCAGGGGACTCTGTGCTCTCAGCGGCCAGTTATCGCTTCTATGAATGGGAGGGGTCCATCGGCTCTGGGGACAGCACCTCAAATGCCTATCGCCTCTTTTTCAGACAGAGGGATGACTGGAGACCGAGATCGGACCAATTGCTGCAAGCTGCAAGGGCCAATGAATATGGACTGGAGTGGTCGAACAGATCAGGAAGACGACATAATCTGAAAGTGGTCACAGCGTGGAGAGAGTTGCGGATCGTGCGAGAGAGCATCATCAGCAATACTCCTGAGAACACCTTTCTGGGCCGCATCGAGTACCGAGGAAACTGGCTGAAGGGGGGAGTGACCACCAGCACATTCTCAGAGCTTGCCTCTGGATTGGAGCGAAGGCGCCAATATGTCTACTTGGAAGTTCCCGAAGGCCAAGGGGTTTATGTGTGGAATGACTATAACGAGGATGGAGTGCGGGACTTGGATGAATTCGAGGTGGCCCAATTCCAATATGAAGCAAATTTTATCAGGGTTTTCACGCCCACGGACAGCTTTGAACGGACTTTCAATAATCAGTTCGCTCAGACCGTGAACCTTGACGCATCACGCTGGTGGAAAAAGGATGAAAAGGGTATCACTGGTATACTCGCAAGAGTTTCAGACCAAGTGGTCCTTCGCAGGGACCGTAAGACCCGCCAGAACGAAGAGAATAGATTGCTAAATCCTTTTGCAAGTGATGTGGCCGACAGCCTTCTCCTAGGCTTGAATAGCAGCTTCAGGAATAGTCTGTTCTTCAATCGCATAGACCCTGTCTGGTCCATTGAGCACAACTTCTCAGACAACTCGAATAAGCAATTATTGACCAATGGATTCGAGACACGAACCAGCCGTACCCAGGAATTGGAAGGTCGGCTGACCCTCTTGAGGAGGTATACCCTGCGCCTGAGTCTGGTAGATGGACTAGAAGGAAGGGAGGCCAGTTATAGCAGCAACAGAAGGTACAGCATCCAAGAACGTAGCGTGAACCCTTCAGTGGAATGGCAGCCTGACCGTAACCTACGTCTAACAGCCAAAGGAGGTATCACGGATAAAAAGAATGACAGCGATGTTGGAGAGCGCGCCCAACTGGGAAGGGTTGGGATGGAGGCGAGGTTCAGCTCGGTGGATAAAGGAAGCCTCACTGCTAATCTGGAATGGGTCAGCATCGATTATAACAGCTCGGATGATAGCACTTTGGCCTTCGAGATGTTGGATGGATTGCAAACAGGGAATAATCTGACATGGAGCCTCTTCCTTCAGCGCAGTCTATCCAAGAATCTGGAACTCAACATCACTTACAATGGACGGAAAGCCCAAGAGCGACCGGCCATTCACTCAGGATCCCTTCAGTTGAGGGCCTTCTTCTGAGCAAGCTTTTTTTAAATGCTTTCCTTCTGATTAAAGGGATGAAGCCTTTATTTTCACCCCTCCCATATGCGACCAGATCTCATACACTTCATTCGCCTGAGCCTTATTGAGGGTATCGGGCCGGTCATTGCGAAGAAGCTCATCGCTCACTGCGGTGGGGTGGAGGAGGTCTTCAACGCGTCCATGAAACAACTCATTTCCATCGATGGTATAGGGACGAATCATGCTGAGAAGGTCCGTCATTCCAAGACATTAGAACAGGCTGAAGAGGTCCTTGAGGCATTGGAAAAATCCGAAGAGAAAGCCCTGACCTATTTGGACAAGGACTATCCGAGACGACTCAACGCCTGTGATGATGCGCCACTCATTCTATATGTGAAGGGAGAAGTGGATCTGAATGTGCCTTTCGTCTTGAGTATCGTTGGCACGCGCCATGCCACCGAATATGGTAAAGCTATGACCGAACAGTTCCTAGAGGACTTGGCTCCACTGAAGCCCTTGGTGGTGAGCGGTCTCGCGCATGGCATCGATGTTACAGCCCATCGGGCAGCCATGAGATACGGATGCCCTACAGTGGGGGTGCTCGCACACGGGCTTGACATGGTGTATCCAGCCATTCACAGAAAGATTGCAAGGGACATGTGCAGGAATGGTGGCTTGCTATCCGAATTCAACCATGGCACCCGTCCTGACAAGGAACGCTTCCCTATGCGCAACAGGATCGTGGCTGGAATGAGCGATGCTACGGTGGTCATGGAATCGGATGTCAGCGGGGGCTCGCTTATCACTGCGCGTATGGCCAATGATTATGCACGAGACGTGTTCGCCTTGCCAGGGCGGCTCACCGATCGTTTCTCCAAAGGGACCAATGATCTGATAAGCAGGGATGCGGCCCACTTGCTGCAGAGCGCAGAAGAGTTCATGAAGATGATGGGATGGGAGCTCAGAAGGAAGGAAGAGAACGTACAGACAAGCCTTTTCGTTGAGCTTGACCCTAAGGAGAAGAACCTAATGGCCGCCATGTCCAAGGAGCCACGTTCTGTAGATGCTATTTCGGTGGAGTCGGCCTTGCCGATGAGCGAGGTAAGTGCCTTGCTTTTGGGCCTGGAATTCAAGGGATTGGTGAGAGCCTTGCCTGGAAAACGTTATGCAACGATTTATTAGATAGTGTCATTGTAACACTCTGAATATCAACATGATTATGTGTTCAATTCGCACTGTTTCTGGGAATTAAAAAGAATACTTTTGCCCGAATTCTCAAACAGAAAGAATGTCTTCAAAATATCAGAAACAGATCGATGCTTTCATCGATGAAGTGAGGGCGAAGCAACCGCACGAGACCGAATTCATTCAAGCAGTGCATGAGGTAGCTGAGGTTATCATTCCCTTCATTGCCAATAAGCCGAAGTATAAGAAGGCCAAGGTCTTGGAGCGAATGGTCGAACCAGAGCGCGTTTTCCAATTCAGGGTGCCGTGGGTCGATGATAGTGGAGAGGTGCAAGTCAATAGAGGTTTCCGTATTCAGTTCAACTCAGCAATCGGCCCCTACAAAGGGGGATTGCGGTTCCATCCTTCAGTGAATCTGTCTATACTGAAGTTCCTAGGATTTGAGCAGGTATTCAAGAACTCACTTACAACTCTCCCTATGGGTGGTGGTAAAGGAGGAGCGGACTTCGATCCTAAGGGGAAATCGGATAATGAAGTGATGAGCTTCTGTCAGAGCTTCATGACAGAGTTGTCCAAATATATTGGACCTAATACGGATGTTCCAGCAGGGGATATCGGAGTAGGAGGTCGTGAAATCGGGTACATGTTCGGACAGTATAAGCGCATCCGCGATGAATTCACCGGTGTCCTCACAGGAAAAGGTTTTAACTGGGGAGGATCAAGAATGCGTCCTGAAGCCACTGGATATGGGTGTGTGTACTTCGCTGAAGAAATGCTCAAACGTTGGAATGAGTCGTTCTATGGAAAAACGGTTGTTATTTCTGGAAGCGGTAATGTTGCTCAATACGCCTGTGAAAAGGCGATACAGCTAGGAGCAAAGGTGCTCACCTCTTCGGATAGTGGAGGATACATTCATGACCCTGAAGGCATAGACAAACGAAAGTTGAAGGTCATCATGGACATTAAGAACGTCAAACGTGGACGTATATCCGATTACGTGAAGAAGTACACAGAGGCCAAATACCATGAGGGTAAGAAACCATGGGGTGAGAAATGTGATATCGCTCTTCCATGTGCTACTCAGAACGAACTCGATGGTGCCGCTGCAAAGACCTTGTTGAAGAATGGATGTCAGTGTGTAGCGGAAGGAGCTAATATGCCAAGCACCCCAGAAGCCATCACAGCATTCCAAACAGCTAAGATCCTTTTCGCTCCAGGCAAGGCCTCAAATGCTGGTGGTGTTGCCACTTCGGGTCTTGAGATGAGTCAGAACTCACTCCGTTACTCTTGGTCTGCTGAAGAAGTGGATGAGCGTCTGCACAACATCATGAAGAGCATCCATGAGGCTTGCTGTGAATATGGTAAGGATGGAAAACACGTGGACTACGTGAAAGGAGCCAACATTGCTGGTTTCGTGAAAGTGGCTGATGCGATGCTTGATCAGGGAGTGGTGTAAAGGCCAATGGATAAAGTAAAAGCCCCGAGCACTGCTCGGGGCTTTTTTTGTGATTTCCTATCAACGGAATTAAGATCATGAAAAAGGCCTGATCATTCGATCAGGCCTTTTTCAACTATTGAATATTCAATGCGATTACATGCGTATTCGCCTATTACTCCTTTATAAGCTTCTGCACACTTACACGGTCTCCAGTCGAAACTGCCACCTGGTACATTCCAGATGCGAGGTTGCTGATGTCCACCTGACGGAACATGCCCGCTTGGCTGATGACATTGCGCCCTTGCATGTCTGTGATGCTGATGCTCTCCAAGTTCTCAGAAGAGGTGATCCATAGGGTCTCATCTGCTGGATTAGGGAACATTCCAAATTCAACTTGGCTTTCCTCATCAAGACCAACGGTCTGAGTGATGCTGATAGCAAAGTCTCCAGCTGCACCATTGTATCCATCTACAAGGACCCAATAAGTCTGCCCAATGGTCAAACCTGTGAGATTCAAAACCGAAGCAAAAGCTGTAGCACCCAAGTCGCAACCGTCAATGGCATCGTCATTGGCTCCAAGCAGCGCTAGCGTCCCGAAGTCTGTACAATCAGTCGCTGAGTAAGCTGCAATTTGAGTGTCAATGGTATTGGCATCCAAACAGGTGGTGATGGTAGCTTCTGTTCCAGTTGCAGTGAATGTGAACCAGACCGAAGCATCGATACCTGACTCAGCTCCGCACCATCCATCTTGGGTGGCACAACCAGTCTGTGGTGGA
>JAQCAN010000023.1 GCA_027621335.1 Bacteroidota bacterium | reverse complement strand
AGGATGACCCCTTCGGTATGAGTGCTTAGGAGATCATCCTCGGTTATGTCAAAGAGCTCGGTATTCCTGTGATGGTGGGCGCTCCTGTCGGGCATATCCGTGAGAATAGGCCGATGGTGTTGGGAGCCGTGCATCAATTGAAGGTTGACCAGGCCCTATCACGTCTGACCTCTTAGAGGCCACCCTAACACGTGAAGCTTTTGCGCTTCAGTCGTGGTCTTAAAACTTAAGCCAATAGCTCAGTTCCAACCAGCTGATGCCTTAGGTTTCCTATATCTACCTGGCTTGATAATCCCTATTACCCCATTAGAAAGCCTATTATCGCTCATTCAAATAAATTCCTTTCAAGTATCATGGCCATTCAACCGACATTTTTCCAAAAGAGCTCTTCCTTCGTGATCGCTCTTCTTTGCGCTTCTGCGCTTATTGCTCAAGACTCAAGGACCATCATCCAAGACTACCTGGATCAAAATCAAACGGAGTTGGAATTGACTTCCTCAGATGTCTCCAACTGGATCATCGACAAGGAATATTACTCCTATGGTACACACATCACCCACGTCTATATCAATCAGACCATCAATGGAATAGAGATTGTCAATGGGACGGCCAATTTCAATCTCCTCGATGGTCAGGTCTTCAGCATGGGGGACCGAATGGTGAAAGGCGCAGCCCAAAAATCGAACATCTCCTCTCCTGCTCTCAGTCCTCAGAGCGCTATCAAAAGTGCCGCGGAACAACTGGGCCTCGAATTGACCTCAACTTTGAAGGTCTTGAATCCGATCAGTTCCACTGAATTCATCTTCGACAAAGCAGGCATCTCGTTGGAAGACATACCAGTGAGATTGGTCTATGAGCAAACAGAAATGGGCGAAGTGAGGCTTGCTTGGGACTTGAGCATAAACACCTTGGATGCCCAGAACTGGTGGAGCCTTAGGGTGGATGCTGAGACAGGTGAAATCCTCAGCAGGCAAAATTGGACCACCCACTGTGACTTCGAGACATGCGGACATACGGAGCATCAGACGTCATCGAGCCATGATAGAGTTGGGAATCCAACATTCTCTGAAGAACTTGGTAGTTTACCGATATCAGGGGCCTATAACGTTTTTGCCCTTCCAGTAGAAAGTCCGGCACACGGACCAAGGTCCTTGGTCATCAATCCTGAGGATCCTATCGCTTCTCCCTTCGGATGGCACGACACAGATGGCGTTCCGGGTGATGAGTACACCATTACCAGAGGGAACAATGTGCATGCCTATGAGGACATTCAGGACAGTAACACTCCGGGGCAAGCGCCTGATGGCGGCATTTCTTTGAACTTCGACTACCCCTATGACGGTGAGGTTCCTGCGCTTGAAAATCTTGACGCGGCCACCACCAATCTGTTCTACATGAACAATATCATGCATGATGTATGGTATCGCTATGGCTTTGATGAAGCCAGCGGCAACTTCCAGGAAGAGAACTATACAGGTACGGGAGGCTTTGAGAATGACTATGTGAGAGCCGAAGCCCAAGATGGTTCAGGTCTGAGCAACGCTAATTTCTCTACCCCCGAGGATGGACAGAATCCAAGAATGCAGATGTACCTGTGGACTGACGAGACGGCCAACAATTTCACTGTCAATGCGCCTCCGTCAGATGAGGCTCTAGACATCGAATACGTCAATAGTCAAGCAGGTTTCGGCCCAGGTATTCCAATTGATCCTATCACTGCCGATCTGGTTCTCGTGACCGATGAATCAGGTGGAGACCCCTATGATGCGTGTGAGAGCATTGCCAATGGGGATGAAATTGAAGGCAAGATCGCTGTTATCAGAAGAGGCACCTGTGAATTTGGATTCAAGGTGCTGGCCGCTGAGAATGAAGGTGCCTTGGCGGTTATCATCGTCAACAATGCTGCAGGAGCTCCCGTCACCATGGGAGCCGGAGCGGTTGGCGGCAGCGTGACCATACCCTCCATCATGCTGTCCTCAGAACAAGGGCAAGCCATTGTGGATGCCCTTGAGAATGGCGACCTGGTCAATGGCACGCTTATCAACGGAGCCGCAGGATTGGTTGCCTTCGATAGTTCCTTTGACAACGTTATCATAGCACATGAATATGGCCATGGGATTTCGATTCGACTGACAGGCGGTGCGAACAACTCCGGCTGCTTGTTCAATGATGAGCAAATGGGCGAAGGTTGGTCGGATTGGTTCGGAATCATGCTGACGATGCAAGAGGATGATCAGCCAGGAGACCCGCGTGGCATAGGAACCTATGTTGTTGGTCAGCCCAATAGTGGAACCGGTATTCGACCTGCTCCATACAGCACAAGTCCTACCATAAACAACTTCACCTACGCAGCCACCAATAATGTGAATTCCATCTCCCAACCGCACGGTATCGGTTTCATCTGGTCCACCATGCTTTGGGACCTCAATTGGGCGCTGATTGACATCTACGGTTATGACCCAGATATGTACAATGGCACAGGGGGAAATAACATCGCCATGCAATTGGTGATCGATGGATTGAAACTACAGCCCTGCAGTCCTGGCTTTGTAGATGGGCGAGATGCCATTCTAGCAGCTGATGTATTGAACTATGGCGGTGCACATCAGTGTCTCATCTGGGAGGTCTTTGCGAACAGGGGTCTAGGCTATAGCGCGAGTCAGGGAAGTTCCTCAAGTCGCACGGATCAGGTCGCGGCTTTTGATGTGCCTCCTGTGGTAGTGACTATCGATGTCGATAACACGATCCTTATCGCAGATAACACCAATGAAGGTGTGAGCTACCAATGGATAGATTGCAGCGATGAGTCTGAGATATCCGGTGCGACAGAACAGACATTCTCTCCGGACGATAGCGGAGAGTATGCTGTGATGATCACTCAGAATGGCTGCACGGCTACTTCAGAATGCATTGGGCTTGTTTCAGTTGGAATTGAGAATCTGATATCAGAGAATGTCACCCTCTCACCTAACCCAACCAATGATTTCCTTTTGGTCGATTTTGGTGCTCTCAAGACCATCCGATCCATCCAATTGATGGACTATCAGGGAAAGGTTGCATACACTGAATCAAGTGTAACTCGTGACCAACTCCGTATCGACTTGAGCTCTTTCAGCTCAGGATTGTATATGATGCAGGTGACAACTGACGAAGGTTCCTCTGTGTTCAAAGTGGTGGTCGAATAGGACATTTTTCTGTTGTATCAGGCCCTTACGGCATTGCTTATTCAAGTCCAGTCTTGGCTTCGATCGGCCAAGCAAGGGGATAATTGACCATTTGTAATAAATAGTACCTCCGGGCGCAGTTCAGGCCTATATTCATCCAAGATGATGACAGGGACCAACATATGTTCGATTGTTGCGGTATTGGCCTTGTTGGTTGACCCATGGCTATGCCATGGTCCAAGGACCTGAAAGCTGGGACCTCAGCATCTATCTGCCTCCAGGAAAGCACCGTTACCAATTCTTGATCAATGGTGAAGACTGGATGAAGGACCCCGTCAATCCCCTATGGGAGTGGAGTGAATACCGCACTAAGAATTCCTTCATCTGGAAGGAATAGTGCCCTGATCTATTTATTGGGATTTCCTCCGATGAAAATCGGAATCTGAGCACCTATACAGATGCTTCTCTCATTGAACTTCACATTGTGTTCTGCTCTGTTCGGCAGCTCGTCCATGAAGATGATGTCGGAGAGGTCTATATAGCCATTCTGGTGCTGGTACTGCACATAGAAGGTGTCCTTGTATCGGAACCTCAGGGCCAATTGACCTGAAACGCCCCAGCCTGCCAGATGAAGCCAGTTCTTGTACCTGCGGTCCAAGACGAAGCTATCCGTCCACGTGAATACCGGACCTATGGACAGCCCCAACACCGCATCCAAATGGAAGCGCTCTGCCTTATCCTGCCATATCTGCTCATGCCACTCCACACCCAACCTTACGTAGTTCAAGCCATTGGTATGCTCCATACTCAGAAAGGACGGAATGAGGTCAAAGTCCTCATTCTGATAGATTCCAGCATAGGTGGGGGAAAAGGTCTCGCTCACGGTGCCATCCATGGTCACCCTCTGATACCGAGTGATGCGGTACTTCATATGGTCCCAGCCCGCTGAGACGGAGAGTTTCTCGCTGAGGAAGAAGCCTACCCTGAAGTCGAACTGGGGGATGGTGAATCGGAGAGGATTCAGATAGGTCCTCGCTTCATAGGCTGTAGGAAGGTCCTGAGCACTCACGTCCTTCATGGTGAAGTCGAAATCCTGCCCCTGGAAGTGGATGTCAGTGTTCTCATACTGGGTGCGGTTATAGCCCCAAGTGATGAAAAAGGAATGTGTTCTCTGATACGTTGAGTCTTGAGCCTGGGCATTATTTGCTCCAAGAAGCACTAGGATAAGGCAGAGGAGCTTTTTCATATGCTGTTGTTGGCTCAAGGAGGTTCTATTTATTGGCCAATTGGCCGCAGGCCGCATCGATATCCTTACCTCTGCTCCTGCGCACTTTGGCGATGACCCCATTGTTCTCAAGATAGGCCGCGAAGGCATCCACTTTGTCTTGATCGGCCTGTTTGAATTCTGTGCCTTCCACATCATTGTACTCGATGATATTGACCTTGCTCGGCACCTTCCTACAGAAGTCCAGAAGTTCCTTGGCATCCGTCAGGGTGTCATTGAAACCCTTGAAGATGATATACTCGAACGTGATCTTCTGTTTTGTATGTGAGTAGTAATAATTCAAGGCCTCAGCTAAAATCTGGAGGTTATTGCTCTCATTGATGGCCATGATGCTATTCCGCTTCTCGTCATTGGCCGCATGGAGACTCAGGGCCAACTTCACCTTGCTCTTCTCCTCACCCATCTGACGGATCATCTTGGCAATACCTGCAGTGGAGATGGTGATGCGCTTAGCAGACATGTGAAGGCCTTGTTCTTGAGTGATCTTGGCTACGGACTCCATGGTGTTCGCATAATTGAGCAAAGGCTCGCCCATCCCCATGTAAACGATGTTGGTCAGTCCTTTCCCATATTCCCTCTTGGCCTCCTCGTTGATGACCACCACTTGGTCATAGATTTCGCTATAGGCCAGATTCCTCATCCTTTTGAGCATCCCTGTGGCGCAGAATTTACAGGCCAGACTGCACCCTACCTGGGTGGATATGCAGGCTGTGAGGCGCTTGGCCGTGGGAATCAAGACCCCTTCGACCATGTTCCCGTCTGATAGTTCAAAGGCGTATTTTATCGTACCATCCGCACTTTTCTGACGCGTATGCACGGTGAGTTCATGGACGATGAACTGTTCTTCAAGTTTGTCCCTCAATCCTTTGGGAAGGTTGCTCATGTCAGAGAAGCTATGAGCAGATTTCTGCCAGAGCCACTGATACACCTGATCGGCCCTGTACTTGGGCTCGTCAATGGAAAGGAAGTAGTCCCTCAACTCCTCAGCCCTGAGGCTGCGTATGTCCTTTTTTGTAGTCATGGACATGGAGGGCCATTGCCCTGGATTTAGATAATGAGCATCGCATCCCCGTAGGAGAGGAAGCGGTACCCTTCTTTCAAGGCCACTTTGTAGGCATTCATGACGTGGTCATACCCTCCGAACGCAGAGATCATCATGAGCAAGGTGCTCTCAGGCATATGGAAGTTGGTGACCATGCAATCGGCAATGGAGAAGTCGTAGGGTGGGTAGATGAACTTATTGGTCCAACCTGTGTATGGCTTCAGTCGACTGTCCGTGCTCACAGAGGATTCTATGGTCCTCATAGCTGTGGTTCCTATCGCGCAAACCCGTTGTCTCCTGTCTTGAGCGTCAGAGACCATCTTGGCCGCTTCAGCTGGAATGATGATCTGTTCAGAGTCCATCTTATGTTTGGTGATGTCCTCCACTTCTACAGGGCGGAACGTGCCAAGGCCCACGTGAAGTGTCACTTCTGCAAAGTTCACACCTTTGATCTCCAATCGCTTCAATAATTCACGGCTGAAGTGAAGCCCTGCAGTAGGAGCAGCCACTGCGCCTTCATTCTTGGAGTAGATGGTTTGGTATCGGTCTTTATCCAACTCCTCCGCCTCACGGCCAATGTACCTTGGAATGGGCATCTCCCCGAAGCTGAAAAGCTTTGCCTTGAAATCCTCATAAGGTCCGTCAAAGAGGAAGCGCAGTGTTCGCCCACGTGAGGTGGTATTATCGATGACTTCAGCCACCAATTCGTTGTCATCATCTCCGAAATAGAGCTTATTCCCAATACGGATCTTACGCGCTGGATCCACCAATACATCCCATAATAGGCTCTCACGGTTCAGTTCCCTGAGAAGGAAGACCTCAATCTTCGCTCCGGTCTTCTCCTTATTGCCGTACATGCGAGCTGGAAAGACCTTGGTGTTATTCATGATCATCACGTCACCCTCCACAAAATACGCCAAGATGTCCTTGAACATTTTGTGTTCTATGCTCCCGTCCTTCCTGTTGAGCACCATCAATCTGGACTCGTCCCTGGTTTCCACAGGATAAGTGGCTATAGCGGTCTTGGGTAGCTTGTATTTGAACTGAGATAACTTCATGGAAACGTTTTAATTAGGTATTCTCTTGAGCGGGCGCGAAGTTACATTTATCCACGGCCATTATCAAATGAAGCTTTAGGTCCTATCCAAAGGGAGAACAGAACGTATTTCTTCTACAGTCACTGCCTCTTGCACACGGAACTCTCCGCTGGCCGTCCGTCTCAAGGCCGACAAGTGGGCCCCGGAGTCCACGGCCTTTCCTAGGTCATGGGCGAGGGAGCGGATATAGGTGCCTTTGCTGCATCGAACAAGGAAGTCCACCTCTGGCCAACGGAAGGCCGTCAACTCGAACTGGGAGACGTTCACCATGGCCGGAGATACCTTGACCTCCTTTCCCTCCCTCGCGGATTCATACGCTCGTTTTCCATCCACCTGCTTGGCAGAGAAGACGGGTGGCAGCTGCATGAAATCCCCAGTGAAGGCCTTGGTCGCTTCCGTCACTATTTCTTCGGTCAGGTGGGCCGTAGGGAAGGTATCAACCACTTCGGTCTCCAGGTCATAAGAGGCTGTGCTTTGTCCAAAAGTGATGGTTCCCTTGTATTCCTTCTCCTGGTCCATGAACTCCACAATGCGCTTGGTAGCCCTGCCGATGCAAAGAATAAGTAGGCCTGTTGCCAGAGGGTCCAAAGTCCCTGTATGCCCAACTTTGAACCGCTTCACCTTGTAATAACGTGACATCATCCTGCGCACCTTGGCTACCACATCGAAAGAGGTCCACCCTTTTGGCTTATCTACAAGGATGATGGACCCAGCGGCATGGTCTAAGTCAGGAAAGGTGGCCAGCTCGGTCTTGGTGATGATCATGCAGTCAGGCTCCAGATGATAGCCGCTGTACCGACCACGAAACAATAGATGCTGAACCAACTCAGCTTACTGCGCTTGACCACTTCGATCATCCACGTACACGCCCAAAGACCCGTAATGAATGCCGCTATGAACCCTGCTAATAAAGCAGTCATGTCCATTTGGGAGCTGCTGAACTCTCCGTCCAGAAGGTCCTTAGCCATTTTTCCCAGAATCAAAGGCACAACCATTAGGAAAGAGAAACGGGACGCTCGTTGACGATCCACACCCAAGAGTACGCTGGTAGAGATGGTTGCTCCAGAACGAGAGATACCAGGAAGGATAGCGATGGCCTGAGAGACCCCAATCAAGAGGGCCTGTGGGAAGGTGACGGCTCTATCTGTGTACTTGGCTCTGTCGGCCAAGAATAGCAGAACTCCTGTGACCATGAGCATAGCCCCGACCAGTAAGATGTTCCCTGTGAAGAACGTATCGATCTCATCCTCGAAGAACAGCCCCACAAAGGCGGCTGGGACCATGGAAAGGATGATCTTCAGGCTGAAGAGCAGCTCTTCATTCACTTTGAAGGCAAAGAGCCCTTTGAGAATCTCCATTACTTCCTTCCTGAACACGACCAAAGTACTCAATGCTGTGGCGCCATGGAGGGTGACGGTCATAAGGATGCTCTCTTCGCCTAACTCCATTCCCAGAATCTCCTTGGCCAATTCCAAGTGGCCGCTGCTGCTCACAGGTAAAAACTCTGTCAGTCCTTGGATGATTCCAAGGATGATGGCTTTGATAGTCTCCATAGATAAATCAGGCTTTTGGCTTCTTCAAGATGGCATACATGATAAAGATGTATCCGGCCATGACCACGATAGGGGCCACAGTGATCCTCCGCGGGCTGAAGATCTCACGGCTGAAAACATTGGGATCCTCACTCCCTCCGCCCATCATGAGGCCAAAGCCGATGAGCACGATGACGCATCCTATGACCATCAGTCGGTAATTCTGTTTGTCCAGTGAGAACATCGGTCCGTTTTCTAGCTCTTTCATAAGGTCAATATAGGTCATCCAATTTCATTCGAATATAGCGGTTCACTGCGAAGAAGGTGGAGAGGAAGGCAATAAGAATACCAAGTAGAACAGTCAGCCCGAAGAGTTTGGAGAAGATGACCATGTCTTGGAATTGCAGGAATTCAGGAATTTCTGTCCGTAATGCGTAGAGCAGGGCAAGCAACATGCCCATGGCGATGAGCCCCGCGAACACCCCTTGCAGGATGCCTTGCCAAAGGAAGGGGCGCTGAATGAATCCCTTGGTAGCCCCTACGAGCTGCATGCTCCTTATGATGAAGCGCTTGCTGTACATGGCCAATCGTATGGTGTTATTGATAAGGGCAATGGCGATCAATAGTAAGATGACACTGAAGCCCAAGATGACCATTCCGATAAGGCGCATGTTCTCATTCACCTTGGCTATCATGTCAGGGCTATAGGCCACTTCACGCACATTTGGGTTGGCCTGTATGCGGTCTACGATCCAAGTGATGCTGTCCGAGTCTGTATAATCCGCTTCCAACCTCAGATCGATGGTGGCTGGGATGGGGTTGACTCCATCCAAAAAGCCAATAAAGTCTTCTCCAAGCTCCTCTTGAAGCTCTTTGGCTGCCTCTTCTTTCGTCTTGAGCAAGGCCCCTTTGGTGTAAGGCGCGGCATCAATACTCTTCTTTAGCTTAGCCACATCCACCTCCTTGGCATTTTCATTCAGATACACCTGAAAACGGATGTTCTCGCGCACATGATCAGACAGCTTCTGAGCATTGAGCATGATAAGTCCCAAGCTGCCCAACATGAAGAGCACCAGTGCAATACCCACCACCGTGGTGACGTAAGAACCGCGCATCCTGCGCCTTGCTATCTTGTCTTTTCCTGATGCCATTTCCTGCTTTGGGCGAAAGTACGGATTTAGTGTCCCTTGCCTTGACAGCAGGGGTTAAGGCTTGTTAACGCCTTAGTTCTGAAATGTTGTATTCAATCTGCTCTCAGACATAAGGCCCACTCTTCCTTCTCTCTCATCTGTGCAGCTGCCACTTCTGACTTATCGCCATAGCCCATGAGGTGCAGAAGCCCATGCACCATGACCCGCTCCAGCTCCTGCTCAGCTTTCACACCGGCCCCCAAAGCATTCTCCTTCACGCGGTCCCACGAGATATAGAGTTCCCCTTTGAGAATAGGGGGCTTAGAACTGTCAAAGGTGATGATGTCGGTATAGTAATCATGGTCCAGGTGCGTCTTGTTCATCTCCAATAGGTAGTCATCCGAGCAGAATTGGATGGTCAATCTGGAAAGTAGGAACTCCTCAGCTAGGGCCACCTGATTCAACCAAACGGACCACAGATTCTCATGAAGGGGGAACGGTTCAAGGTCCACGAAGTGGAATTGAACGTGAGCAGACATTTTAGGAGGCCAATTCGGCCGGCACAGTGTGGTTGAACTTGATCTCCACCTTGGATCCCGTCTCATCGAAGATGACCTCATCGGCCAAATGGCGCATAAGGAATACACCTCGTCCATTGGGCATCTCGATGTTCTCAGGAGCCGTAGGATCAGGAAGGTTGTCGTAATCAAAGCCTGGACCTTCATCCTCGATGATGAAAGTGAGCTTGGTAGGGCTTGGAATGAAGGTGAATTGGACCTTCTTGGAAGGGTCCCTGCGGTTACCGTGCGAGATGGCATTGTTCACCGCTTCGGTCAAGGAAATGAGGATGTTTCCATAATTCTCCTCACCTACTCTGAATTCGTCACAGATGTCATCCACCATGCGTTCTACGATGTTGATGTTCTCTATCTGAGAATCGAATTCAAGCTTTCTTTCTTCGAAGACCACGGCCATTTGCTTAGTTCTTTACGGGCGCATCGAAGTTAAGGAAATATTCATTGACCTTGTTACGGTAATAGGGCTTCAATGAAGGGGAGACTGTTCGTAACAGTTCCACTTCGCGGGCCTTGGCCTTCTGATACTCGAAGAAGTTCTCCGGTGAGCTCAATCCATAGGATTGGGCCTCGGTGCTCTTGCGCTTGTTGTCCTGCTCTCGCTCTCGCTCTGCCTTCTCGCTCTCTAGAAGTCGAGTAAGGATGTCTTGCTGTCGTTCCAAGGTCTGGCGGGTGATCTCCATGTTCACGATGTCCTTCTCCGTCTCTTCCATGTCCTTGGCAATCTCTTTCAGCTGATTACCATTGCCACTTCCGTCCTTGTTCATCTCCTGCCCAAGCCTCTCCAGCTCCCTTCGGATGGCGCCCTGTTCAGCAGCTGTACGCGCTAATTGCTCGCTCATCCCAAAGCGACCAGGTCCAGCCTTACCGCCTGGGTTCATCCCTTTCTGAAGTTCTTCAAGCCGCTTGGAAAGCGCCTTCTGCATCTTGCCCATGTCACCCAGTTTAGGCTTGCCTTGGCCCTTGCCTCCAGGCTTCTCGCAATTCCCCGATCCGGGCATGGAATTGGCCATAGCCTGCATCATCTGCTGAAGGGCCTCATCTAAAAGTAGTGCAAGGTTGTTCAATGAGGTCATGACCAATTGCTGCTTCACCGTGGCCTCAGGCGTCCTACGGTCCGCCAAGTCTGAGATTGATCCATCCATGTTCGCATTGATGGCATTGATCTCCTTGTTCACTATGGGTTGGATCTGAATAACCCGCTTGCTCAATGCTCTCAAGGAGTCTTTGATGATCTGGGCATCGTCCTTCAGCTTGCGCTGGGTCTGGGCATGGTCAAGGTACTTGGGGTCATCAGAATCCACACGTTTCAAATCCTCCATCACCTCCTCTTGGTCAAAGGAGAGTTCGATGACATTCTCCAACAAGGCTCTCAAGGCATCCAGGTCCTCTTGCTGTTGTTCTCCGCCCCCTCCACCGGCCATGGCATCCATCATCTGGGCCATTTGCTCCATCTTTTCAGCGGCTGACTTCTGGCTCTCGCTGGCCTTGGAGTTCTGCTTCTTATCCAGAGCATCACTGCTCTCCTTCATCTCCTCTTGGATCTGCTCCTCCAAGCCCATCATGTCCATGTTGTTCTTCTCCTCTAGCTCCTCATTGAGCTTCTCCAGCTCATCCATCTCTTCTTTCACCTTCTCGAATTCCTCATTCAAGGCGTCCTGCTCTTCCTTTAGCTCTTCCTCGCTCTTCTCCTTGTTCTCGGTCTGCTCGGCCAAGTCATCCTGCTTCTCCTTCAGCTCGTTCAGCTTCTCCTTGATCTGTTCAGCCTTCTGCTCGAATTCCAATTGCTTGAACAATTCAAGGTTCCTGTCCAGCTCCGCTTCGATGTCCTCTTGGCTCAGCTCCATCTTCTCCAATTGCTCACGGAGCTTATCCTGATCCATCTCCTGCATGAGCTTCTCCATCTCCCTATACATCTCCTTCATCTCCTCGCTCAGCACCTGATTGAACAATTCTTGCAACTGTTTCTGCTTGTCCATGAGCTTCTCGTCCATGGTATCGAAGCGCTCCTGCTGCTGCATGCGCTCATCGTTCTGCTGCTGGATGCTCTGTACTTGGTTCTCTAGCTTCTTCTGCTTCTCTAGGAGCTTCTCCACCTTCTTCTTGTCCTGCCAGTCCAGCTCCTTCTTATCCATCAGATCACGCTGCAGCTTCTCGACCTCCTTCTTCAGGTCCTTGGCGTCCTTGATGCTCTTCTCCAAGTCCTCCTTGATGTCCTTGCTGGCCTTATCCTGCTCCTGTTCCAGCTCCTCAGCCGTTGGGGCTTCATAGCGCATTGTGCGGCTGCGTGCCGACTTGGCCCCAGCTACTCCGTCATTGTCCCAGACCTGGAAGTAATACTCCACCTCATCGCCCGGGCCTATATTCAGGTCCTTCATGCTCCATCCGTGGTAGAAGCCTTGTGCGGTGGCTCCACGGTCCAAAGAGAGGAGTTCCATATGAGGGCTCTTATCTGCCAAAGAATCTTCTCGTGAACTGATGAGTTGATAATGGAAGGCCAATTTGCTGAAGCCATAATCGTCCCGGATCTCACCGCGGAAATAGAGGTTTCGGTCGTCCGTGCTGTCTGCTTGTTCCTCCAACTGTATCTGTGGGTAGAGGTCTGGCGTGACGTTGATCGTATAGCTGATGCTATCAGGTGAGACCATATAGCTGTTGCCCGTGGTGATGGTATAACGGGTGCTTCGGAGGAAGCGCTGAGTGAAGCTAAAGAGGTCCTTGGCCAGGTCATCGGTGCTATAGCTGCTATCGCCAATACTCACGTTGAGGTCATTGGTGTTCTCCGTGTCGAATTGCCACTTCACCTGGGTTCCTGCTGGGATAGTGATGTCGCCCGTGTTGCGGAGCACTTCATCCTTCATGCCTGTATAGGCCGGGTAATCCATCTCTACTTGGAAAGCCCTGAGGGTGGGTTTGGGTAGTACCTTGATGGTGTAGGTCTTGGAGCGGAATCCATCCGCTTCCAGAGAGAATACAAGGTCTTCTTGGACATTCTTCAAGAGGTAGTTGAAGTTCAGTGCGTCCTTCTTATCCATGCGGAAGCGGTTCCCTTGGATGTCGATCTGCACGTTGGGTGGGAAGGCCTCTCCGGTAAGTTCCACCTCTATCCTTAAATCATCTCCTGAGGCGATAGGCGTCTCTCCGTTCAAGACATTGAATTGGAAAGGCGCTTCAGGTACGAACTCCTCATTGTATCGCACCAATCGCTTGGTGCTATCCCCTATGATGCTAGGTGCTGCGAAGAGGATGACCAGCAAGATGGCCAATGGCGGCAAGGCATATTTCAAGTACTTGCGGTTCTCTCCCAGGTCGATGGCATTGTTGAAAGGAATGGGGCTGAGCTCTCCCGCCTTCTGATCGATACTGGCCTCTATGAGGTCTGAGCTGCTGCTGGTGTGGCGGCTCTCCGCTTTCAGTTGCAAGGTGTTCAGGAGCTTGTCCTGCACCTCGGTGAAGTGTTTTCCGATGATGGCCGAAGCCTGCTCATAGCTGATGACCTTACCTAGGTGGTATAGTTTCACCAAAGGCATGATGATGAATCGCCCGATGATGTAGAGGCTGCTGAGTAGGAAGGACCAGAAGAGGACCATACGCACGGCTGAGCTGAAGCGGCCCACGTATTCCAAGAGGGATATGAGCAAGAAGAATCCACCGACCAAGGCCACGGTATAGAGCAGCCCACGCAGTACTTGGTTCTTGTAATACTTGCGGATGAAGCTATCCAGTTTTTCTATGAGGAGGTCGTAACCTGTGGCCATATTGTGTTGCGGTACCTTATCTAACGTGCAAAGTTCAGTATTTCATGCATCAACAACCGTGCAGCTCTGCAAGTTAAGAACAAGAGGGGGGCAAATGCAATGGCAAAGTCAATTTCACTACTTTGAGGAGCAAGGAGTTGCTGCGGAATCCGCCACTGAGTTCGAGCCTCTGTTGCTATACATCCAACTCCAGAATCCGTTCCAGCAGCACTTCCGCCAATCTCACATGGCTCTCCACCGTCCAACCAGCCACATGCGGGCTTAGGAGGACATTCTTATGGGTGATGAGTTTCTGGAACGCAGGGCCATCCATTCCTTTCAGGCTGAGGCTGGCATCTTCTTCTTCCAACACGTCTAGACAGGCTCCCAGGATCTTCTTGGTTTCCAAGCCTTTCACTATCGCCTCAGTGGAGGCCACTGATCCGCGGGCGGCATTGACCAGATAGAATGGGTGTTCCATGTCTTGAATGAAAGCCTCATTCAAGTAATGCCGTGTCTCATCATTCAAAGGCACATGGAAGGAGAGGACATCACAGACATGCTGTATCTGGTTCAGGCTGGCGCTTTGCACACCTTCCATATTCACAGGCGCGTATTTGTCATAGGCCAATACCCGAGTGCCGAATCCAGACAGTTTCTTGGCTAAGGATTGTCCCGTATGTCCGAATCCTATGATTCCAATCGTCCGGTGGCCCAGCTCCAATCCTCTATGAGCCTCCCTCCGCCAGATGCCCGCACGCACCTCATCATTGCCACTGGCCAGTTTGTTGAACAAGGCCAATAGCATCCCTATCACATGCTCTCCTACGGCATCGGCATTCCCGCCTGCTGCATTGAAGGCTCGGATTCCCTTGGACTGACAATAGGCTTCATCGATGTTTTCCATGCCCACCCCTGAGCGGGCGATCCACTTCAATTGTTCAGCACCTGAAAGGAAGTCGGCATCCATGCGATAGCGACTGCGTAAGACCAGTACGTCCGCTTCTGGAAGTCTGGACTTGATCTCTTCTGCACTCCAGGTCCAAGCCTCTATACAGGTATAGCCCTTGGCCGTCAAGGTCTCTGCCACCAAGGGGTGCACGCTGTCCAAGAAGAGTACCGTCATGGCGCAAAGCTACGAGTATTCATCGCCTATCTTTATGCGCCATGAAGACCATTGACGTCATCACCACACAGAATGTCCGCATCGAGTATGAGCTTGCTGGGGTCTGGGACCGCATCTTGGCCTTCCTTATCGACCTAGCGGTATTGGGTGCTCTGCTCACCGTCCTCTCTTTGACGCTTGGCGTGCTCGGTGTTCAGGCCCAGTGGGTCTTCCTCATCGTCCTCCTGCCCCCGGTCATCTTCTATACCCCACTCATGGAGTTCTTCAACAATGGGCAGAGCTTAGGCAAGATGGCTATGCGCCTGAAGGTCTTACAGGTGGACGGTAAGCATCCTGAACTCTTGGACATCATCATCCGTTGGGCCTTCCGTTTCTTGGAGATATGGATGACCTTGGGCTCCATGGCCATCATCCTCATCAGCACGGGGGACCTTTCACAGCGCCTTGGCGGGCGCCTCTCCAACACCACCATCGTACGGTTGAATGTAAGGAGGCACTTGCTGCTGGATCAGCTCTTGGAGATCGAGGATTTGAGTCAATACACCCCTCGATTCCCACAGGTTAGGCAGTTCAATGAGCAGGAGATGTTGGTCATGAAATCGGCATTGGACCGCTACGAGACCTTTAGGAATACGGCCCATGCTGAGGCGGTGAAAGATGTGGTCGAGCGGGTGAAGGCTTTTACCGGCATGGACCCTGGCGAACTGAGTCCATCGGTTTTCTTGAGGACCTTGATCCAGGACTACGTGGTACTCACGCGTTGATCAATGCTGGATGAGCAGCCTGGCGTTCAAGGCTTGTGCTCCTTCCCTTTGCACTTCCATCATGAAAAGCCCATTCCCGAGTTGGGATAGGTCAAGGTCTTGCTGCTGATTCAATGTGCGCTCCAAGACCAAAGCTCCTCTGATGTCCCAAAGCCTCAAGAGTCCCGACAATGGCTCGCTGAAGCGAATTAGGTCCACTGCTGGATTGGGATAGAAGCCAATCTGTTCAATGCCTTCCTGGTCCTCAAGACCTACTGTGCCTGTTCCATTGCTCGCCTCAGGTGTGCTCTGCGTGAACAGGACCCATGGTTCACCTGCATCGGTCAATCGGCCCCAAGAGACATCGGTCGCCAAAGCGGGAAAGACCACTTCATCCCATCGCCTCAGGGCTCCGTTCTCAGGAGCGTATATGGCCAATTCCTCTCCACTGGCAGAGAGTTTGAAATCGGTATGCAAGGGGCCTTGGCTGGGGTCGTCATCGGCCCATACCAGAAGGAACTGCCCAGGCCCCAGCATCATCTCAGGAAGCTGCCATTTATCCCGCATCAGTATATCGTCCGTGATGTACTTATCGCCTAGATAGATGGCAAAAATCCCTGCATTATACAACTCGAACCAATCTTCATAGGCGCCCGTCCCATCTGCAATGACGGAGCTGTTGGAGGCCATGAGTTCATTGATGATGATCGGTCCATTGGCCACGTCATTCCATAAGCGCTTGGGCTCGCAGGGTGTTTCCAGCTCCTCTCCATCGCGGGAGCTGATGAATTGATATTCAGAATAAGAGGCTGTGCTGCTGTGTTCATGCTGATAATGGCCTCCCCCAAGGTCGCTCAGGATGGTCTCATAGAGCACCGTGCCATTCTCGAACACCCTCACTTTCATCTGGTCGATGGCCCCTTCGACCCACGCATCCAGTATATGGCTTCCATCAGCTGTCAGGCTGTCGCGGGTCTCTTTGATGACTTGTGGAAAGGTGAACGCTTCCAATTGAGCCAGGGCTGAATTCCTTCTTGACGTCACATACTCTGCTATGCCAAAATCCACATGGTTGCCCCATGCCTCATCGATGCTGTTCAAGAAGTCATCTTCAGTGAATCCGTAGTCGTAAGTGCGTATCTCATCAGCTAAGGCGAATGGCGTGATGAGTGTCATGACTTCCTGGGCATGGGCGATGATGCCTTCCTCATTGAAATAGTCCTCCGAGATCTGCTGGACATAGGCGCTGAACTGCTGACGATACTCTGGGATATTCATCAACCGCGTGTAGAGCGGTCGTTGATCCATCTGCCAATTATAAATGTTCCGCTGGGTCCAGTTGATTCCGAACCAATCGATGCCCATGGTATTGTCTGGGTCATAGACCAGATACTCGAAGCGTCCACTTCTCGGGTTCTCGTAGAGGTAGTAATTGTTGTTATTCACGATGTAGCCGTCCCAATGGCCTATAAGGATCTCAAAGGCAGCGATCTTCAGGTAGTCATCCACATTGAAGATGCGATGGATCTCACAAGCGAAGGCGTCAGTCGACCAGTTATTCAACACATCCACGAAGTGCACAA
>JAQCAN010000268.1 GCA_027621335.1 Bacteroidota bacterium | reverse complement strand
TCATTCCCTATGACATCCTCAACCTTAACAGGCAACTTCCTTTTCCTGACATCCTGTCGGATTCATGAAAACGGGGAGGTTTTTGTAATGTTGGCTCCCAAAGTCGGAAAAAGAGGATATGTCATTTGGTAAATGGATAGGAGGAGCCCTTGGTTGGTCGCTTGGTGGCCCCATTGGAGCGTTATTGGGTTTCGCTGTAGGGTCATTCTTTGATAATTCACAGGTCTCGGTAGAGACGACAGGTGGGGCACGGATGGACCAGACCAGAGCAGGGGATTTCAATATGAGTCTGGTCATCTTGAGCGCTGCCGTCATGAAAGCAGATGGCAAGACGATGAAGAGTGAGTTGGACTACGTGAAAGGGTTCTTCGCTCAGCAGTTCGGGAGTCAAGCCGCCACGGAGTATTTGAAAGTCCTTAATGATGTTCTGAAAAAGGACATTCCGCTTCAAGAGGTCTGCACTCAGATTGTTGGATTCATGGCCTTACCCATGAGGCTCCAATTGTTGCACTACCTTTTCGGGATTGCCAAAGCTGATGGTCATGTCCATGGTTCGGAGGTCGAAGTCATCGAACGCATCGCCCAGTATCTGAGGATCCCCACCGCAGATTTCCTTTCGATAAAGAACATGTTCCACAAAGAGGTGGGAAGTGCATATAAGATTCTCGAGATAGAATCCAAGGCAAGCGATGAAGATGTGAAGAAGGCCTATCGAAGGATGGCCGTTCGCTATCACCCTGACAAGGTGGCGCAACTAGGTGAGGAGATTCAGAACGGAGCCAAGGAGAAATTCCAGAGCATCCAAGAGGCATATGAACAAATCAAGAAGGAACGAGGAATGAAGTAAGAATCAGTCTTTCAGGAAATCTTCCTTCCTCACGGCAGTTTCCGCTTTTGGGAAACTGAAGAAAATCAATCCTTGGAAGGAGGCTGACGGCTTTAATTTCAAACTATCCCCATTGACTTGCTCAGGCCGCATTCCATCCACGTTGTTGGCATGCGCAAATACACTCAGTGATAAGCTGAAAAGCAGAAGGAAAAATACGCGCTTCAAAGTCATGGCTTTCATAGGGATTGGAGGAGAAATATACAATGGAAACGATATCTCGACACAAAAGGCGTAGCCCATTATGAGCCCACTACAGTTGACAATCATCAGAACTTTGAGGCTCCCATTCGCCTTTGTGGTGCTTATCAATGTCCTGTATTTGATGCAATTCGAAGGGCTTTGGAATCTTAATTCTGTGTGCGGTATCCGTCCTAGGGAATGGGAAGGGATTCTAGGCATCATCACTTCACCGTTGATGCATGGCTCTTGGGAACACGTCTTCAATAATTCCCTTCCGCTCTTGGTTCTAGGGGCGGCTATCTTCTATTTCTACCCCACCTTGGCCTTGCGGACCATCCCATGGATATGGCTCGCTTCTGGAGTCATGGTTTGGTTCACTGCGCGATCGGGGACCAATCATATCGGGGCCAGCGGACTGGTCTATGGATTGGTGACTTTCCTCTTCTTTTCAGGAGTTTTGAGACGCTACGGGAGGTTGATCGCTATCTCTATGTTGGTGGTCTTCATGTATGGTAGCTTGGTTTGGGGCATTCTTCCCATCAAGGAAGAAGTGAGTTGGGAGGGCCATCTATGGGGGGCTCTTGTAGGCATGGGGATGGCCTACTATTATCGACCTGAGGGGCCACAGCGTCCTAGGTATGGCTGGGAAGATGAAGAGGACGATGAGAATGAGGACGGCCCTTGGAATCCGAACTATGTGGCCAAGGACATCTTCCATCCCAAAGCGAGACCCATCCGTATCCAATATATCTACAAGCCATCAAAGCCCGATGAGCGCTCTTCAGATCGCACTCCAAGCCCACCAGAGCAGCCTAATGCTGAACAAGATCAGAAGGACACCCAGGACGGTATTGATCCTTGACAGGGTTTTCGCATCAAGGAGTTTCAGCAACTTGGAGGCATAGAAGGCCTTGAGAACATCAGTGATGTAAACGGCTGCTAAACTGGCCGACAAGTACCAGAACAAGTCCATCCCATCTCCATATTTCTCCTGTCCATAGGTGATGACCCCGATCCAGACGATGAAGACGAATGGATTGACAAAATTCACTAAGAAGCCTTGAACGAAAAGGCTGGTGCGCTTCCTTGGTCCTGCAATGATGCGCTCCATTTCCACTTTATGTCTCATGATATATTTCAGTCCCATCCCTATAAGTAGGAAGGCCCCTAGGATCGCGAGCATGGGTGAATAGTCCTCTGTCTCAAGGAAGCGGGAGGCGCCATAATAACAAAGCAGAACACAGAGAATGTCACTGATGATGATGCCATTGGAGATACTGAGCCCACCTCTGAATCCATAGGTCAATGCCCCATTCAACAAAGTGAAGAGCACTGGGCCAATGAAAACCAGCATGGCCAGACCTATGGCAAATCCGGTGATGAAGGACATGGGCCTAAGGTAAAATGAAAATCCTTGACACTCTCTTCTCAGGCCTTGAAGCGGCTGCTCTTGAAGGCTTGATTCAAAATCCTGAAATCCAATTTCCCTTCTGAGTCCTTGAGATGCTCACAGGCCACTATGGCCTTCTCCAAGCGAGTCTGGCTAAGCTTGGGTTTTCCAAGGACATAGAGCAGGCTGCGCTGCTTACCTGGTGTAAGCTTATGGAAATAGTGATCGGCTTCGGGGTCTTGAAGGAGGAGTTCTTTCATTTCCTCAGGCATTGGCATGCCGTACTCACTTGTATCTTCCTCGACCTCCACATCCAGAGCATCTCCAATCTGGAGACCCAAGGTCTTTGCCTCTTTTTTATTGATCATGACATAATGCATGCCTTTTCCATCCGAAAGGAATGCAGCAGGCCGCTCTACTTCCTTCATGTACTTGACCTTCACTCTGTTCACCCCCTTCGTTTTGAAGAACTCATAGACCTCTGCAGGCACAGGGATATGGAGGTTCCACAGCGGGGAATCCATACTGCTCAGATATGCCTTGAACGTCTTTTTCATTTAG
>JAQCAN010000267.1 GCA_027621335.1 Bacteroidota bacterium | reverse complement strand
TGCTATGTTCACCACAGCCATCGCTAAGACCGATGAATGGCCAAGGACCATTGCGATGATCCATGGTCTGGCTTTCCCTATCTTGAGAGGATGGAGAAAAATTGCCATAGGCTTGGCTGAACGTTGGGCCGCCCGTAAAATGGACAAGGTCCTCCTATTGAATGAAGTGGACTGGATTGCACTCTCGCCTTATATGGATGAGGACCGCATCAGCGTCCTGCAATCGGCTGGCTTGGGCTGCGACTTGGCTAAATTCGACAGAAGCCTTATCGGTGAAGAACGCGAAATCTTGTACCGCAGACGACTAGGAGTTAAAAAAGGAGATTTTGTCTTCATTTTCGTAGGCCGACAAGTGCATTTCAAAGGGTTCGACCACCTCATCAGAGCTTTTCTCACCTTATATGGTCAACACAAGAACATGAAGCTCCTACTTGTTGGTGCGAAGGATCATATCCATTCTACGAACCTAACTCCCAAGGAAGAAAAGGCGTTGAAGAACTGTCCCGGAATCATCAACGTGGGATGGAAAGAGAACGTGAGTGACTATCTGCTAGTCGCAGATGTGAACGTATTTCCTAGCGAGAGGGAAGGGATGCCGGAGAACCTAATGGAATCATTGGCCATGGGCATCCCAGTCATAACATCAGATTCCAGGGGATGTAATGAAGTGGTCCGTCATAACATAAACGGTCTGTTACTGAAGAATAATTCTGTACAAGAACTTTCAGATAATATGCTGACCCTCTTTAATGACCATGACCTAAGAAAAACCATTTCTGAAAACGCACTCAACGATAGAAATCGTTTTGACCGTTCCCTTTATATTGCAGAGATGGTGGAGATATTCACGGTTCCTAAACCTTAGGCTTTGGTTAGAGCACCAGTACATCTTCACATACCCAACGTAGTGCAAAAGGGGCCACTAAGTCCCATCAAAGGACCTAAATTCACCACATGAAAATTCTCATCACAGGTGGTGCTGGATTCATAGGTTCGCATACGATCCTTGAGATCCTCGAGCATACCGATTGGACTCCTATCTCATTGGATTCTTTCATCAACAGCGAACCCAGAACCTTTGATCGTATTAAAGACATCACTGGAACTGAGGTCAAGAACTACGCATTGGATCTCCGGAATTTAGAAGATTGCAGACAAGTTTTCGAGGAGAATGAATTTGCTGGCATCCTTCATTTCGCTGCCTTGAAAGCCGTTGGTGAATCCGTTCAAAAGCCCCTGCTCTATTATCAGAATAATATCCAAGGGCTGCTCAACCTTATCGATCTGCAAATGGAATACGGAGTTCCCCATCACATTTACTCATCTTCCTGCACAGTCTATGGTTCGGCTAAGGAACTTCCAGTATCAGAATCTACTCCCTCTGGTCAGGCGGAATCTCCTTACGGTTGGACAAAGGTCATGAGTGAGGAGATTCTTAAGGATATCGCCCTATCATCAGAATCTCTTAATGTGCTGGCTCTCAGATATTTCAATCCCGTTGGCGCACATTCATCTGGCAAACTAGGCGAACTCCCCAAAGGGGTCCCCAACAACCTCGTGCCTTACATTACTCAGACTGCAGTTGGAGTCCGAGAGAAGCTCACCATTCATGGAGATGATTACGAGACCCGTGATGGCACTTGCCTCAGGGACTATATCCATGTAACTGATATTGCCTCAGCTCACTTAGCCGCTATGAAGCATCTCCTTGAAGGTAAGCAGAGAGCCCCCTTTGACTTCATCAATCTCGGAAGCGGAATTGGCGTTACAGTCAAAGAAGCCGTAGACGCATTCATCAAGGTGAATCAAGTCCATTTGAATTACGCAATCGGCCCCAGACGATCAGGGGACGTGGCGGCCATCTATGCGGACAATACCAAAGCTCTCTCGGTCCTCGGCTGGAAACCGATCAGGGATTTGGATGAGATGATGCGCTCTGCATGGAAATGGCAACAGGAATTAGGCCGTCAATCATTGTGATAAGGGTGTCCATGGATGATGGTCAATGCTCTGTATACCTGTTCCACCAGGATCAACAAGGCTAATTCATGGTTGAACGTCATCTTGGATAAGGAGAGTTTGGCATTAGCCCTCTCGTATACCTCTTCTGAGAATCCATAAGCTCCGCCTATAAGCAGCACCATAGGCCTGGAATCATTGACAAAATGAAGTCGGAACCACTCTGCGAATCCTCTGGAATCCCATTGATCTCCCTTTTCATCCAATAAGACCAGATAGTCGGCACCTTGAATTGACGAAAGTATGGCCTCGCCTTCTTTACGCTTGATTTCTAATGGATCTATTGGATTACCCTTTACCTTGGCAATGGCCATTACCTCGCATTTTGCAAAACGACCCATGCGTTTCACCAACTCATCGACCATAGAACTCACATCCCTAGAGGAGGTTTTTCCGAGATGGAGTATCTTGAGTTTCATTTTAGCTAAGGTCAGATGTCACAAGAATACATAAATGCTAAGGGCTTGGTCTGAATTTGAGGAAGTACGGCTTGAAAATTGATAGACTTGACGAGCATGAAAAGAACCTTACTCTTCATCTTCTTATTGAACCTTGGCCTGATGGTCTCTTCTCAAAGTGTCGAAGAGATAGGGCGGGCTTTTGGATCTGCTGACGTAAATAAGATAGCGCCCTTCATCTCTGAGACTGTGGATATGGATATCTGTGGAAAAGGAGGGGTTCTGAGCAGGGGTCAAGCCGCAATGATGTTAGAGATGTTCTTCGCTAAAAACCAGATCAGCTCCCTGGAAATCCTCCACTCCAGTCCCTTTGAGAATAATAAACAACACGTCATTGGCGAATACATCGCCAAGCAGGGAAAATTCACCTTGATCTACAAAATAGACAGGCGCGGAGATCTACTCTTTATTCGACAGATCCGCATTGACAAGTCCTCCTGAACGTTGGAGAGGAAATGTCTAGCTTTGAAGGATGGACCTACAAAGATTTGTCGACTTCGCCCTTGAAGAAGACGTAAAGGATGGCGACCACACCACTTTAGCATGCATTCCTTCGGAAGCTAGGGGTTCCATGGTCCTGATCATGAAAGAAAAAGGTGTTC
>JAQCAN010000266.1 GCA_027621335.1 Bacteroidota bacterium | reverse complement strand
TCCGAAAAGACCCACTTTGATTCCTTGTTTCTTGATGACCTTATGTCCGATGGTCTGTCCGTTCAAGGGACTATCACTCATGTCATAGTTGGAACAGATGAATGGAAAATCGGCCCGCTTTTGCGCGCGTAGAAATCCATCCATTCCACCATCGAAATCATGGTTGCCCATCGTAGCGGCATCATAGCCCATCATACTCATGAGCTCCAATTCCAGTCGTCCCCCGAAGTAGTTGAAGTAAGGTGTGCCTTGGAAGATATCTCCTGAGTCCAATAGAAGAAGTTCGCCATATCGAGCCCTGAGTTGATCAAGCTCTGTGGCTCTGGATTCCATTCCGCCTTGCCCAGGATATTCATGGTGTGTAGGAGGAAAGGGGTCGATGTGGCTGTGCATGTCATTGGTATGCGCGATAGTGAGCGACCTCACCTCATCACGCGGTAGATCAGCCAGTGAAAAGGACTTCAGACCGATGAGACCCACACTTCCGAAGGCACTTTTTTTTATGAAATGTCGTCTATTGTCCATGATATAAGCGTCCATCTTTCATGCCTTGTATAGGCATTCCTTGTTCACCGAGTGCTGTGCAATGCTCAGTGAGGGCATCCCTTACTTTAAGGTCTAAGTTCAGACGTTGTGTGCGATGACCTTCTGTGAAGAATATCATATTGTCTCCTCCATTGGACAGATAGTCAGAGGTCAAGACATGGTAATCTCTCTTCTCCAATGGTAGAGCTCCGATAAGGACACTAGAGAAGGTCGAGTCATTAAGGTTCACCTTTAAATCGGACACTGGCTCACCTCCGGTAATTACAAGATACCGTATCAGGTTCTGCGTTTCAATATAAGGTAGGGTGACCACGACCAGTTCGTTCTCAAAAGGCATCAACTCAAAAAGGTTTCCGACCGTCACTTCACCTTTGCTCAAAGAGGTACGTATACCTCCATGGTTGAACAGAGCAAAATCGATTTGACCTGCGTAAGTCTTGCGGGCTTCTTGCAACAGAGCATCAGCGAACCAGTTTCCCATTGCGCTCTCAGGTCGTCCCTTGGTCATGTCCACCTCGTTCATGCAAAGGACACGCTTGATTTCTGCACCGAGGCTATCCCTGTAAGGTTGGATCACGTGCTCGATGGAAGGTTCATCGGCCTCATTCGAATCCAATACACAGTTCTCTCCAAACACCTCTGTGACCTGCCAGTGCGAAGCACAGGAGCCGAGTGTCAGCAGAAGAATCACGTAAAAGGTAAGTCGAGTTCTCAAGAGGGCCTTTATCTTCGGACGAAGTTAATACACTTAAATGCGCCCTCAGTCAATGCCAATGCAGCCCATACATACCTCTACATTCAAACTTCGGGTCAGATATGGTGAGACCGATAAGATGGGCTATTGTTATTATGGGAACTATGCCCAATACTTCGAGGTAGGAAGGGTGGAGGCCTTGCGTGAACTGGGTTTGAGTTATAAGTCGCTCGAGGACCGAGGTATCGGCTTACCCGTGCGGAACTATTCCGTTGAATTCAAAAATCCCGCCCGATATGATGATGAGATCCAGATCATCACCAAAGTATACCCCTTGGATGGGTTGTCCTTGCCGTTCGAGTATGAGACTTTGGATCTTGAGGGAAAGGTATTGAATACGGCTTCAACGGAATTGGTCTTCATGAATCTGCAAACCGGACGACCTATGCGGGTCCCAGAAGATGTTCAAAGCCTCTTGACTCACAGGGCCTGATGTTTCACTTGGATGAATGGAATCTCGACTAGTTCCTCCAGCACCTTCTGAGAAATGCGTTGTGGAATCAGAACCGAAAGGGCACAAGTGACTTCGAATCTGTGGCTTTCCATGTCGAGCTCATGACTCTTCAAAACGCGCATGACCTCTGACATCTGAGCATAGGAAAAGCTCACTTCCGCGCGCACCATGCAATCCACTTCCTTGATTCCAGCCAGTTCGAGCGCCCCTTCCGCAGCTCCGCCATAGGCTTGGATTAGACCTCCGACTCCTAGTTTGGTTCCTCCGAAATAGCGGACGACCACCACCAACGTATCTGTGAGCTCCCTACCTGTGAGTTGTCTTAGGATGGGGTCTCCAGCCGAGTGGTTGGGCTCACCATCATCATTTGACCTGAACTGCTCACCTGATTTTCCAAACCGATACGCATAGCAATGATGCCGAGCGCTGTGATGGGTCTTCTTCAGCGCATGGAGACGTGCTTGAACCTCTTGTTCATTGTTGACCTTGAAACAATAGGCGAAAAACTTACTTCCCTTTTCCTTGAGCAAGTATTCGGTTTCTTCGGATATGGTCAAGTAAGCATCGGGCATCTCTGTCAAGGTGCGAAGATCATCAATGCGACAGCCATCAATCCAAGGGCAATGCCATAGCGCTTTCTAGTGCTCAAGTCTTCTGCAAAGACGAATGCTCCGAGCAGAACCCCTGCAATGACGATTCCCAGATTATAGACAGGGAAGAAAATGGAAGGAGTGAGCAGTTTGGTGTCCATGGCCCTTAGGATAAAATATAAGGACGCGTAGTTGATCAAGCCAAGAATCATTCCGGCAATGAACTCGGTCCACCGTATGCCTTGATCGGGGTGCTTGAAGTAGCGAAAGAGGGCCAAGGTCGTTCCGATTATGGCAGCCGTGAAGAAGATTGAGGGTATGAACATGCGACTCTCCTCAGGCCCTGAGAGAAGAAAGGTCTGCGCATATCCAATAACGAAATCCACCAAGCCCGATCCGATAAAGAGCAGGATGGGAAGGTAGATGTAGCGTTTATCGATCTCACCATTGGTCTTCCCCACACAGAGTGCCACGGCCACAAAAGCGGTCAGGACAGCTATGACCTTGAGGATGGAGAACCCTATCTCAGGTTGGAGGACCATGAACAGGGCTGCAGGGATGATGAAGGCGGTCCTACTGGCAATGCTCCCGATACTCAGTCCATGATGCTGAACAGTGAGAGCCATGACATTGAAAATAGAGATGAACAGAAAGCCTTCTATCGGGACCAGGAAGAACCAACTCATCTCAGTGAGTTCTGACCAATTCCCGTCTTGGGAGAGCAAGAGGCCCAGTGCGAAAGCCA
>JAQCAN010000022.1 GCA_027621335.1 Bacteroidota bacterium | reverse complement strand
GTAGAGTACCGTGAGAAGCCTCCACCGATCTGGTCATAAATGCCTCCTTGGGCCATTTTGTCCAAGGTGAGGTACACCTGGTCCAGTAGTTTCTCATCCTTTTCGAGATATCCGTACCTCAGTAGGAATTGGTAGTTGTTAGGCAGTGGGAATTTGGGGCTGCGATTGGGACCCCCTTCTTGAAAATCCATCCTCGGCATCCATGCCTCCACGGTCTCTTTCAAAAGAGACTTCACGAACAGAGGAGGCTCCTCGTTCACTGTGATGAGATCACTCTGTTTGACCCCTTCGGTGAGCTGCTCCGCATAGCCCTTCACTACTTCGGGTTGCTGGGTCCATGTCTCATTCAGCTTACCAAGGACATCCACCCACTGCTCCTTGGGAAAATAGGTCCCTCCATAGACCGGGCGTCCATCAGGGAGGGCGAAACAGTTCAATGGCCATCCTCCGCGACCTGTCATCAGTTGAACCGCATTCATGTAAACTTGGTCCACATCAGGACGTTCCTCACGATCCACCTTGATGGACACGAAATTGCGGTTCATTAGCGCTGCTACCGAGTCGTCCTCAAAACTTTCATGTTCCATCACATGGCACCAGTGACAAGAGGAATATCCGATGGAGATGAGGACGAGCTTATTCTCCGCCATGGCTTTCTCAAAAGCTTCTTCTCCCCAAGGGTACCAGTCGACTGGATTATGTTGATGTTGTAGAAGATAGGGTGATGTCTCCTGAGCCAGACGATTGGTCGGCTTGGTACGATCCGTGGTATCCATGGGTGCTTTGGGATTCTGACATGAGAAGAACAAGGGAAGGCAACAAAGTAGTGTTGCCCTCATGATTCACTCTTGAATTTCACTTCCTCGGTGATGTCCACATCCACCTTACGTTTGATGAAGCTCACCTTTCCTGTGATAGTGCCATCTAATCGGGTAGTCACTTGTCCGGTCAGTGCGGCCGTGAACATGATGGGAAGAAGCCTGGTCTGAAGGTTATCTCCATCCGTGCGAATGATGAGATCATAGGCCTTCTGAGTGTTTGATTCTATCTTGAGATCCCCCAGTAAGGTGGCTTTTCCCATCTTGTTGCCTTGGAGGTAGAGATCCAGGTCCGAGCCTACGACATTGATAGCAAAGCCGTTGGGGTTGTTCAAGATCGCTGTCACATCAAAGGTGATCTGCTTGGGTTTGACGTCCTTCACTTCCACCTTTGTCAATTGGACAAATTCCACTTCTTCCACTTCACAAGAAGTCAATACAAAGAGCGGCAAGGCTAGGATAATAGCACTTCTAAAGATTCTCATGAGACCTATAGAACGTCTCATTCCGCAAAGTATTTGAAGAAGTAAGGGATGGTCTCTATCCCTTTCAGATAATTGAAGATGCCATAGCTCTCATTGGGGCTATGGATGTCATCTGAATCCAGCCCGAATCCCATAAGGATGGAATCCAAGTCCAGTTCTTTTTTAAAAAGGGCAACAATGGGTATGCTCCCTCCTCCCCTGGTGGGAATAGGCTTCTTTCCAAAGGTGGCTTCCATAGCTCGGCTGGCCGCTCGATAGGCAGCTGAGTCCAGGGCAGTGACCACCGCCTCACCGCCATGGTGAGGATGGACCTTTACGGTGACATAATCAGGAGCTATGGACTCGAAGTGATCCTTGAATAGTTTGGTGATGGCCTCCGAGGTCTGATTGGGGACCAGTCGCATAGAGATCTTAGCAAAGGCCTTGGAAGGCAGAACGGTCTTCGCCCCCTCACCAATGTAACCCCCCCATATTCCATTCACGTCCAAGGTGGGCCGAATGCTTGCACGCTCCAGAGTGGTATACCCTTTCTCCCCTTTCACTGCTTTCACATCCAACTCCCGTTTGTATTCTTCTAGGTCGAAAGGAGCCTTGTTCATCTCCTCCCTTTCTTCCTTGCTCAGTTCCATTACGCTATCATAGAATCCTGGTATGGTGATATGTCCATCCTCATCTAAAAGGCTTGAAATCATATCACAGAGCACGTTGATAGGATTGGCCACAGCGCCTCCATAGACTCCACTATGCAAGTCACGCTTTGGCCCTATAACTTCAACTTCCAGATAACTGAGCCCTCTGAGGCCGGTGGTAATGGAAGGCACGTCATTGGCAATCAGGGACGTGTCCGAGATGAGGACCACATCGGCTTTCAGTTTCTCCTTATTCCGTGGAACGAACCAACTGAGCCCACCACTTCCCACTTCTTCTTCGCCTTCGATCATGAACTTGACATTGCAAGGCAATGAATCGGTCCTCATCATCAGTTCGAAGGCTTTGACATGCATGTAGAACTGGCCTTTGTCATCGGCAGATCCGCGCGCTATGATCTTTCCGTTCTTGATAACTGGCTCAAACGGAGGGCTATGCCAAAGCTCGACCGGATCGGCTGGTTGCACGTCATAATGGCCATAAACGAGCACGGTAGGTTTGGAAGGATCGATGATCTTCTCGCCATAGACGATGGGGTTTCCAGGGGTCTCACACAGCTCGGCTGTATCCACTCCAGCGTCTAATAAACTCTGTAAAGTGAGGTCGGCCATTCTGAGGACATCCTTCTTGTAGGCCGCATCAGCACTGACAGAAGGAATCCTCAACATGTCTTTCAATTCCTCAATGAATCTCTCCTTGTGCTCTTCTATATATGATGTCATTCTGATGGTTTTTCTTACGATAGACAAATATACACGGATGCATGGCCCTCGCTTTGCAACATTTAGGAACCCCTCACATGACACTATTAGACAGCCAACCAAAGGCCTTTGGATTCGTCTGATAAGAGGAAAGTCTTAAGTTTGAATGCCTCAACCCTACTGAAGAACTTATGCGCCTCAGAATCAAGTTCTTATCGATACCTCTTCTGTTGGCCCTCCTATCTATCGATATGACGGCCCAACTTCAGGTGCAGAGCAGTCAGACCGTGCAGTGGTATGTGGAGAACGTCCTTCTCGGTGCAGGAGTGAGCGCGTCCAATATCACATTCAACGGACAGCCCGCCAATCAGGTGAACCTCCAATGTGGCTTCTTCCAAAGCAATGGCAGCTACATGGATCTTGAGAGTGGTCTTGTGCTTTCCACGGGAAACGTGATAGGCGTAGACTTCTTTGGTGATTCTGTATTTGTCGGAACCAGCACCACAATCTCTGTGAATAATGGACAAGGAGGTGACAATGACCTGGAGACGCTTTCCAATGAGAACATCAATGACCAAGCAATCTTAGAATTCGACTTCATCCCGACTGGAGATACATTGAGATTCAACTATGTCTTCGGTTCTGAAGAATATCCGGAGTACGTGAATTCATTCAATGATGCCTTTGGTTTCTTTTTGGCCGGTCCAGGCATCTCCGGTCCTTTTTCCGCCCCAGCAGGTTTTCCCAATGGGTCAAAGAACATTGCCCTTATACCCGGAACCAACACCCCAGTGACCATTGACAATGTCAATAATGGAAACGGGGATTGTTTCTTCGGAGGACCATCCGGACCCTGCACGAACTGTGAGTTCTATGTCGACAATTGTGACATAGAGGATGTAGCACTTGACGGAATGACCACTGTTCTCGAGGCCTTCGCATTGGTTCAGTGCGGACAGACCTATCACATCAAATTAGCCATCGGTGATGCCTTGGATAGTTCCTTCGACTCGGCCGTGTTCTTGCAGGAAGGTAGCTTCCAGTCCAGCTTGGCCATCTCTTCAGGACTGTTCTCATCCATTGGCCCTGACTTGGACGGGATACTCTACGAGAACTGCGGCTATGGTGTCCTCACCTTCAGCCGCAGCAATGGAATAGAGGATGAGGCCTTGGTGGAGCTGACGGTCACAGGTGTCGGCCAGAACGGTATCGATTTCTCCACTATCCCTTCAAGCTTCATCTTCCCAGCCGGAGACAGCACCTTCACTATAACTGTGAGCGCCATCATTGACAATTTACCTGAAGGTATAGAAGAGGTCTTCTTGAGCATCTCGAACACCAGTGTTTCAGCCTGCTCGGGTAGTATTACCAGTGAATTCACCTTCTACATCAGCGATGACCCTTCACCATTGACCATCTCGACTGAGGATTATGACATAGATTGTGGAGATGTCATAAACATCAGTGCTTTGGTTGAAGGAGGCTATGGGCAGTATCAATACAACTGGAGCAACGGTGGAACTACGAATCCCATGGAAGTCAGTCCAGGATTCACAACGGATTATATCCTCATCGTGACGGATACCTGCAATGCTGGAAGTATTCAGGATACCGTGACTGTAACTGTACCTGTGTATCCCCCCATGACTGTAGAGATTCCTGAATCTGCTGAACTCATCTGTTTGGAAGAGACTGATTTCAGTCCTATAACCGTCTCTGGAGGGGACGGGAACTACACGTATTTATGGACCCAGAATGGTCAAGAGCTCGGTAACACTTTCACTCTATCATACATAGCTACCAATACCTCAGTACTCACTTTCATAGCTGAGGATGGTTGTGGTTCAACGGCCGTGGATGAACTCATTGTCAATGTGCCTGAAGAACCTATCATCTTACAGATCAGCCCAGATACGACCATCTGTTTGGGTGATATGGCCAACTTGGTTATCAACGCCACTGGAGGAGAACCTCCTTTCATCTATGAATGGAGTTATTTCAATGCCCCTCAAACGGAAATTCTAGTTGGCCCTCGTGAAGACACGTACTATTCAGTTCAGGTGACTGACCTCTGTGAGAATATAGAGTCAGCAAACGTGCTTGTCAAAGTTGCTTCGGTCGATGCGTCTTTCTTGGCAGAGATGACTGATTACTATGGTGTTATCTTGAACAACAACAGCACATCCAGGCAATCTGACACCTTGATCTATGTTTGGGATTTCGGGGATGGGAATACCAGCTTCGAAGACTCTCCGAGCCATACCTATTTCGAGCTGACCGACCAGACTATCACGCTCATTGTGACCAATGAAATCGGTTGTAGAGACAGCACGGGCTTGATGGTTGAAGCTCCACCGATTCTTTTTGTCCCAACAAGTTTCTCCCCGAACAGCGATGGCATCAATGACCTCTTCCAAGTTGTCGGAGACGGAGTGCTGGATTTCGAGATGTATATATTCGATCGATGGGGCCAGAAAGTCTTCTACACTGACGATATGGAAGAACCTTGGAATGGCCGAGCGCGCCAGAACAGCGAATACTACGGAGAGAATGACACCTTCGCCTATCACATCAGGGCTCGCTTGACAGATGGTCAACGACTTGATTTACATGGCGTTGTAACTCTTTTGAGATAAGTCCCAAACTCCTTACCTCCAGACACGATCGGATTCACGTTGACCGTTTCCCCTGAACGGACATTGGATGTCCTAATCCATAGAGGCATAACTCATGGCTCCAAGTTGTCTTTACGTTCCTAGTGGCCTCAGCCCTGATGAAGATGGTATGGGAGGGGGTTTCCTGGAAGCTGGATACTACGTATTCGGTGAGCGCTCTTTACACTTTCCCAATCCTAGCATAAGGTATTGGTTGAAGACACTTTGACTTGAGAGGTGAAGTGACATTATTCCGGTAGGAATCTCAGCACCTGCACTTTAGGGATAGGCACATAGATCAGTCCTTCTATCTTTGTCCATCAGATTATACTCCCTACCGATGAAAAGAACCTGCCTCGTCATTCTTACCTGCCTATCCGGTCTCATCCTTTCCTCTCAGATGATGGTGGACGATACCCAGACCGTGGAATACTGGATACAGAACGTTCTCGTGGGTGAGGGTATTTCCGTAAGTGGTGTATTGGTCAATGGCATGCCAGGGAACCAAGTCCATGTGCAAGTAGGAGGATTCACCGACCCCAATACAGACATCGGCATTGGCACGGGAGTTATCCTGGGAACAGGAAACGTGCTTCTGGCTGAAGACCCGAACCTTGGAGGAGGAAGCAGCCTGCCAAGTGCGGGGGATGATTACAATTTCCAACCTTTGAATGACCTGACCGTGTTCTCTGTGAATGATCAGGTGATCGTGGAATTCGATTTCATTCCTCAGGGGGATACTTTGACCTTTAACTACGTTTTCGCATCCGAAGAGTACGAGGAATATGTTTGTGGAACGGTGAATGATGTTTTCGGTTTCTTCCTCTCAGGGAACAATCCTGCTGGAGGTGTCTATGTCAATGAGAACATCGCCTTGATCCCAGACCCACTTGACCCAGAGAACTACACCAGCACGCCTGTATCCATCAACACCGTGAATCCAGGAGTTGTCGGTTCAAACGGGACAGAGAACAACTGTAGTGACATCGATCCCAACTGGGCGGACTACAATATCTTCTATACCCCAAATACGACCAATAACTATGAGTACGATGGAAGCACGGTCATCCTGACTGCGAGGGCTATTGTGAACTGTGGAGACAGCTATCACATTACTTTGGGTATTGGAGATGGGGGTGATACCGCTTTTGACTCTGCTGTGTTCTTGGAAGCGGGTAGCTTCAGTGCCGAGCCAGCAGGATTGACTCTTACCAGCCTATTCCCACTCGGTTTGGTGGAGATCAGTGACAACTGTGACACTGCTGTCGCACGCATCTCCAGACAGTGCGCCAGTGATACCTCTTTCTATACACTGAATTATCTCATCAATGATACCACCGCCACCTACGGTGTGGATTATGAGGATCTTCCGACCTCCTTCTTCATGGTCCCAGGCCAGACCGACTCCATCTTTGGCATCATCACTATCTCCGATGGCTTGACCGAGGATGTGGAATACATCTGCATAGAGATCAGCGAGTCAGATTCGGAATTCGGTCCTTTCACCATCCTGGATACAGCATGTGTAGCTATCCTGGACGACTATACCTTCTTTGTGACCATGGATGATGACCTCATCTACTGCCCCTTGGATTCCACAAGCTTGGATATCGTTCCACAGTTCCCTGCAGTAGCACCTTACATATACAGCTGGACGGTAGATGGCACAGAAGTTTTTGATGGGAACAGTTACACCGTAGCCATTCCACCAAATTTCGGGGACACGACTAGCTTTGAGATCATCGTTCAGGATTTCTGTGGGGCCTTTAGCATCCCAGATGAATCCTATGTCACCAATTTCATTCCCCCTTTTCCTTCCACTGGTATAACTGAACCACAGCCGTATTGCCCAGGACTCGGTCATACCTTGGTCGCCAACACAGCTGGAGGGACCTCACCATTCACCTTTAGCTGGACTGACGAATACGGCACCTCTTATCCGGACCAGCCTGAGATCATCGTAGACCCCCAGCAGGCTTACCCTTTTGATGCGGATGATCAGGTCACTTTCTTCTTAGCGGTGTCTGATATATGCGATCCATCACGTATCGCTTATGATACTTTGACCGTTCAATTCCCTGAGCCCCTTGAACTCGGGACGTTCATGAATGACTTCATCTGCACAGATCAGGTACTGGAGCTCAACACCGTCTCCTCAGGTGGATATCCGCCCTACACGTATACATGGACTGTTGAAACCTTGGATGGAGCTAACATTCCTTTGGTTATAGAACCCTTCCCATTCACCGGAACTGGCAGTGCTACAGCATTTGTAGAAGACGATATGGTAGTGCCCAATGCCTACTATGTTCTTGAACTGCAGATCAATGACTGGTGCACCAGCTCCCCCGGATCCATCGTATCGGCTGCATTCGATGCGGACACGGTAGAGGCCCGTGATTGCTTCATCCCGAATGTCGTCACGGCCAACGGAGATGGCTCCAATGATAGCTTCATCGTATATCGACTAATCAATACCCCCGGACAGATGACCATCTATAACCGTTGGGGAAATCTCATCGAAGAGACTGGCCTGCACTTCTGGACACCAGAGGATCAGCCTGAGGGCACGTACTTCTACACGGTACAATATCGAGGACGTGAGGCTGAGAAAGGATCCTTCACTATCCTGAGATAGGACAGCACCAAGGATTTCAGGACAACAAACTTCGCCCGGTCATCTCTGATGGCTGGGCGATGTCCATTATGGCCAATAGGCTGGGCGCTACATCAGCCAGAATACCATTCCGAATGTGATGGAAGGTCTGTCCAACATAGAAGACGGGAACGGGATTGGTGGTGTGAGCTGTGTGTAGGCTCCCATCCGGAAGGACATTCAGCTCGGCATTGCCATGATCAGCGATTATGATGAACTCATAGCCCAAGTCTTGACCAGTTTTCACTACTTGAGTCACAGAACGGTCCGTGGTCTCTACCGCTTTGATGATGGCTGGCTGAACACCTGTATGCCCTACCATATCCGGGTTGGCAAAATTCAAGATGACCAGATCAGGAGCCTTGTCCCTGAGAAAAGCACAGATTTTCTCAGTCACCTCAGGGGCACTCATCTCAGGCTGGAGGTCATAGGTAGCCACTTTGGGTGAATTGACCATAATGCGATTCTCATGTTCGAAAACAGCCTCTCTTCCTCCTGAGAAGAAAAAGGTCACGTGAGGGTATTTTTCCGTCTCCGCGATCCTGACCTGGGACCGCCCGGCATTTTCTATAACCTCACCCAACGTCATGCTCAAATTGTCCTTGGAGAAGAAGACCCCGATGCCTTTGAAACTCTCATCATACCGGGTCATGGTATAGTAATGCAAGGACAAGGTCTTCATGCCATGTTCTGGCATATCGATCTGGGTTAGCACTGTGGTGATCTCCCTACAGCGATCCGTCCTGAAATTGAAGCAGATGACCACATCCTCGGGTAGGATGGTGCCGATGGTCGTGTCACCTTCGGTCATGACATGGGCTTCCAAGAACTCATCCGTGATGCCGGCCGTATATGAGGCTTCCAGCGCGGCTATAGGGTCGGTCATGGATTCACCCGTTCCGCTGACCAACATATCATAGGCCTTCTTGACCCTTTCCCAACGCTTGTCTCGATCCATGGCATAATAGCGTCCGATCATGGAAGCAACCTTTCCAGTGCTCTTCTTCATGTGGTCCAAGAGATTTCCCATGTACTTCAGCCCATGCTGTGGGTCGGTATCCCTTCCGTCCATGAATGCATGTACGAAGACCTCCGTAAGGCCATGGTTATGCATGATGTCCAGCAATCCATGGAGATGTGTTTGTGAGGAATGCACCCCACCATCTGAGAGCAAGCCCATCAGATGAAGTCGTTTCCCTGACTTGGCTAATTTGACGGCCTCCAGCAGCACAGGATTTTTCGCCAATTCTCCGTCCGCCAATGCTTTATTGATCTTCTGCAGATCCTGATATACAACACGCCCTGCGCCTATGTTAAGGTGGCCCACTTCACTATTCCCCATCTGCCCTTCAGGAAGACCCACGTTCACTCCATCCGTACGCAATTCCGCATTGGGATGGGCCTTATAGAGGCTATCCACGAAGGGAGTATCCGCCAGATAGATGGCATTGCTCGAATCCTTCCTTCCATGACCCCAACCGTCCATGATGATGAGTGCTGCTTTCTTGTTCATTCTATAAAGTTAAGCCCCTTTCAGTGGGGTATGTGTAACTCAGATATCGGTATCTACCATCATCTCTCCGGCCAATGGAATACTGAGGATGGCCTCCACCACTTCACGTTGGGGAGATTGGCCCAGGGCATACATCATCTTCGTGATGGCCGCCTCGAAACAGATGTCCCTTCCACTCACGACCCCTATATCCTCGAACCTGGAGCTGGTGGCATAGCGGCCATGCTGAACCGATCCTGCCAGACATTGACTCACATTGAAGATGACCATACCTCTATCGATGGCCTCCTTCAAGGCCGTGATGAACCATTCCGCGCTGGGTCCATTTCCGGCTCCATAGGTCTCCATGATCATGCCCCGAACACCGCTTGCAAGGATGTACCTCACATGCTCCTCAGTAATCCCTGGGAACAGCTTTAATATCGCTATCCTACTATCCATGAACTCTGAGAACCGCACGGGTTCATTGCCCGTTTTCCGGATGTATGGATCATTATAAGTAATCTGAATACCGGCCTCTGCGAGTTCAGGATAATTGGGGGAATGGAAAGCATCAAAATGTTCCGCGCTGTATTTGGTTACGCGGCAGCCCCTCAGTAAGGTGTACTCGAAATACACGGCCACCTCCGGGACCAAGGCTTTACCTCCCTCCTTGGAGGACGCGATCTCTATGGCGGTTATGAGGTTCTCCTTGCCATCTGTTCGTATCGTCCCAATGGGCAATTGGCTCCCTGTGAGGATGATGGGCTTGTCCAAATCCTGTATCATGAAACTCAAGGCCGCTGACGTGTAGGCGAGGGTATCGGTGCCGTGGAGGATGACGAACCCGTCATAGTCCTCATAGACCCCTCGGATCACTTCCAAAAGCTCCGTCCATAAGGCAGGCTCCATATCCGATGAATCTATGATGCGCGAAAGCTGTGTGGTGTCAATGTCCACCTCGAAGCGTTTCAACTCAGGGATATTCTCCAGCAGGGTATCGAAGCCAAAGGGGTAGAGTTTGCCCGATATATGGTCTTGGACCATCCCTATGGTGCCACCGGTGTAGATGAGGAGGATCTTGGACCGTTCAGTCATGGAGGCGAAATAAGTGGATGGCGTTCTCTGTAGTGATGTCTGCAATCTCTCCGATGGGTCGGTCGAAGGCTTTGCTCATCTCGATGGCCACCTGGAGAAGGTAGGAACTCTCGTTGCGCTTACCTCTGAAAGGCACTGGTGCGAGATAGGGTGAATCAGTCTCTAGGATGAGGTGGTCAATGGGCAAGTGCGGAAGAAGTTCTTTCAGACCAGAATTCTTGTAGGTCAAGACCCCTCCGATACCCATCATGAATCCTCCATAGGCCATGATACGCTTAGCCTGTGTTAGGTCTCCTGTGAAGCAATGGAAGACCCCTCTGAGCGAGGTATCATTCACCTCATCCAGAATCTCGAAGATCTCATCAAACGATTCCCTGGCATGGATGACAATGGGCAAGTCCATCTCCTTAGCCCAAGCGATCTGCTCTCGGAAGGCCTCTTGCTGCCAAGGCAACGTGCTCTTATCCCAATGCATGTCTATCCCTATCTCTCCTACTGCGATATACTTGCGCTGACCGAATTGTGCTTTGGCCAATTCCAATTCATCCTTGTAGTTCTCCTTCACACTGCAGGGATGAAGGCCCATCATAGGAAAGCAGTTCTTTGGGTATTGGTCGCATAGCTTATGCAGGCTAGCCATGCTCTCAGAGTCCACATTAGGCAAGAGGATGCGGTCTATCCCAGTGACGATGGCGCGGTCCATGGCCTCATCTATATCCTCCTCGAACTGAGAGGAATACATATGTGCATGTGTGTCTATGAATCTCATACAGGGCACGAAGTTACATTTCAACCGCTGCTGATAGGGATTTTTCCATCTTTGGCCTCCATGACACGCATCTTGGTCATCCGGTTCAGCTCCATAGGGGATATCATCCTCACCACGCCTGTGCTGAGACATTTGAAAACCCAATTGGATGGGAAGGTGGAACTGCATTTCTTGACGAAAGAGGTCTTTCGTCCGCTTCTCGAACTGAATCCCAATGTGGACCGTATCTGGACCATGGGTAAAGACTTGGAACCTGTTCTGAAGGAGCTGGAAGAGATCGAGTTCGATTATGTCGTGGACCTGCACCGCAACCTGCGCACGGCCTTGGTCAAGAGAAAGGTGAAAGGGCTCTACATGACCTTTGAGAAATTGAACTTTGAGAAATGGCTTCTGGTGAACCTCCATATCGACCGTTTGCCGCGCATCCATATCGTAGACCGCTACATGGCTGCCATCAAGCCGTTTGGAGTAGTGGATGATGGTAAGAGCCTGGATTACTTCCTTCCTGAATCATGCTCAGTGGACTTGAGGCCATGGAGCTTTGAAGAGGGGAACTATGTGGCCTGGGTCATCGGAGCGGCCCATCCAGGCAAGCGATTCTCTGCGTCAAAGGTCATCTCCGTGCTGAACCGTTACAAAGGCAAGGTCATCCTCATTGGTGGGCCTGAGGATAAGGTCTTGGCAGAGGAGATCATGTCACAGGTCCATGGTAAGGTGCTCAATATGGTCGGGCGTTGTTCTCTGCATGAATCAGCTTGGCTGCTCAAGCAAGCGCAAAGTGTCGTCACTCCAGATACCGGCATGATGCACATCGCTTCAGCCTTGAAAAAGCGCATCTTTTCACTCTGGGGTTGCACAGTGCCTGAATTCGGGATGTATCCTTACCATCCTGGAGAAGGTTCTATGATCTTCGAACCGATTGGAATGACAAAGCGCCCTTGCAGCAAGCTAGGAGATCGCTGCAAGTACCCGGAGAATTGCATTGAACAAATCGATGAGGAAGCGCTGCTGGACGCATTGAGAGCAGCGAAAAGATAAAGGGGGTTTTTTAGTCCTTTAGGGCTATTGATTCATAGCTGCACTGCATTGTATATTTACAGGACTAACAAATCCAATAATCCCTCCACACTATGAGAATCCTTACGTCCCTCCTCATCCTATGCTCGAGCCTCTCCTTAATGAGCCAAAGTGGTTTTCATCAGAAAGCCGATCATCTTCTCCAACATCTGGATCTTACTGGTTTGGAGACAGGCATCCTCTATGACCGAACCTATCCGGTGGCTGACCTGCGCTCAGAGAACTACGCAGCGCAGGACATGAACTCTACCTATTTCTTGCAAGCCTACGCTGAACTGTCGGAGTCGGATTACCTGAATCGTTTCCAATCCATTTCCGAGCTAAAAGAGAACAAATTGTCCAAAGACCAACAGGTGGGCATCGGTCTGCTCAATGTGGAGCTGGAATATGTGAGCCAGCAAGCCATGTTGGATGGCTTGCTATTCATGGATGCAGAAGGATTCATCAGGCGCAATAACGTGGACATATCCCCTTTCGTGAAGACGGATGTGCAGATCATCGCTCCGATGCAGAAGCGCATTCAAGGCCTGGAGGTCGAGTTTGCCTTGGACGCCTCTTACATCGTTCAGACCCGTGAAATCAGTGTTGATCAAGTGCAAGTGGATCTGGGTAATGGTTTTGTGGAGCTGCCGATGAACGGTAGTACCATCAAGCATCGCTTCGCAGAGGGTGGTGTCCATCAATTGGTGTTCAAACTCTACATGAGCAATGGAGATGTGCTTGAAAGGCAATCCAGCATAAGAGTGGATGAACCTGCCCCTACCGAGGAGATGAAAGGCCCAGGCATGGTCACTGGGACCAAACTCGTGAATGCCCAGATTCCCTTTCAAGGCTATGATGAGAGCATCGCCATCAACGGCCAAGGCCAAGGAAAGGTCTATCTGGATAACATCGATGGCGTATTTGACAAGCCCATCATCGTAGTGGATGGATTCGATCCTGGAGATACACGAAGTATAGAAGACATCTATTCTCTTCTGGATTTCGGTGTGACAGGTGAGAACTTGGGCGATCTAGTAAGGGACCAAGGGTATGATGTAGTGCTGTTGAACTTTCCCAACTACGTGAAGAATGGCGTATCCATTGATGGTGGAGCCGATTACATACAGCGCAATGCCATGGTGCTGGTAGAGGCCCTTCGCAGGATCAATCTGAGGAAGGTGGGCAATGCAGAGAACATCGTCATAGGCCCGAGTATGGGTGGCCTCATCTCCCGTTATGCCCTGCGCTACATGGAGATGAATGGTCTGATTCATGAGACCGGACTTGATGTTTCTTTTGAAACGCCTCACCTTGGAGCCAATATTCCAATAGGTGCCCAATATCTCATCAACTACTATGGTTTCGAATACGGTGACCAAGCCCTCCAGGATCTTGTCGACCAGGCCTTAAGAAGCGCAGCCGCTAAACAGATGCTTCTCGATCACGTTGATGCCCATTTGGCCAATGGCAGCCAAGTCGAACAAAACTCCAGTTTGAAGCTGCCTGATGGGGCCCCTGGCTTTCGTGACACATTCCAAGCCGAATTGGACGCTATGGGCTTTCCTCAGAACTGCAGGAATATCTCCTTGGTCAATGGAAGCGGTATAGGTAACCAAGTGGAATCTCCTGGCATCTTGGCCGTGAATACGACTATCGATGTAGGGTTCTCTGTGTCTGCTGATGCCAAATTGAGGTACACGCCAGCTATGGGAAATACCAATACGGTTTGTGATTTAACAGGCTATATCCTCTTCTTCATACCCATATTCGATTTCACCGCCAGGTCTGAAGCCTTTGCCTATACGGATGGATATGACAGTGCTCCTGGAGGAACCACAGATATTCTAGGAACACTTGAGTCCTTTGGAGAGGGATCTACCCTCTTCGACCCAAATGATGTCTTCGTAGATGCTTTCTCTTTCGTTCCGGTCTTCAGTAGTTTGGCTTTGGATGGAGAGATCGACCAGCATGCGGCCATCAATCCGGCCAGTGTAACGGCATTCGATGCATATTATGCACCTGACGGGAATGAGGAACACGTGACCTTGACCGAAGCTAATGTGGACTTCGTTCTGAATGAAATCTATGGCCTTTTGGCTGGAGGTGTCCATTCTGATGATAACGATCTTTTCTCCTTGAGATCCTCCTTGGTCCAACAAGACCTCTGGTTCGATCTACTCAACCCGGAACTGAACCTTGAGCAGGTGCAGGTTCGCATCCTGAACATAACCGGACAGGTGCTCTCTGAAGATGCAGTGAATGTGAGCGCATCGCAGGTGAATCTGGCTGTCTCTTTGACACCAGGTGTTTATCTGGCCGAGATGAGTGCTGGAAGCTACCGACAGGTGGAGCGCTTCGTAGTGCAATGAACCTTTTAACGATTTGATTCGAAAGGCCTGGAACCTAGTGTTTCGGGCCTTTTTCAATGCCCCCTATGAAAGACAAATGGGCCAAAGGGAAGTAAGGCCGCTATGAAGCCTAGTGCAATGGTCTTGAAGCCCCACTTCTGTTCATCCGCAGCGAGATAAAGTCCTACGATGTAGGCCATGAAAAGTACCCCATGGGCCCAGCCTACATATTTGACGGCCAAAGGCATGTCCATCATGTATTTGAGAGGCATTGCGACCCCTAAAAGAAGGAGAAACGAGATGGCTTCCAGGATACCGATGGTCTTGAATCGCTTGAGCTGTGTGTTCATAGGCCGCAAAGGTAAAAGGCCGTCTTTAAGCACCATGGAATAGCGGAATGAAAGATTGCATTAGCCTTATCTTTCACCCTGTTCGTTTGTTTTTAACTTTCTTCAAAGTCAAAATCCATTGTCACCCATGACCAATCAAGACATTGCCAAGACCGTCACGCTGAAGCCAATCACTGAGATAGCCGAGAAACTCGGCCTCCATGCCGATGAGATCGAACTCTACGGCCGATACAAGGCCAAGCTTCCGCTTTCAAGGATAGATAAAGCCAAGGGAGCAAAAAGCCACCTCATCCTGGTCTCTGCGATTTCTCCTACACCGGCAGGAGAAGGGAAGACCACCATGTCTATCGGGTTGAATGAGGGATTGAACAAACTGGGCAAGAAGAGCATAGCTGTCCTTAGGGAACCTTCCTTGGGACCGGTCTTCGGAATAAAGGGTGGAGCTACTGGAGGAGGTTATTCTCAGGTTCTTCCCATGGAGGACATCAACCTCCACTTTACTGGGGATTTCGCGGCCATAGAAAAGGCCAACAATCTGCTCGCTGCTGTCATAGATAACAACCTACAAAGCAAGACGAACAGTTTGGGCATGGACGCGCGTACGGTGCGCTGGAAGCGAGTGATGGATATGAATGATCGGGCCTTGAGGAATATCGTCATCGGGCTTGGAGGAACGGGCAGTGGCGTACCTCGCGAATCGGGCTTTGATATCACAGCGGCTTCAGAGATCATGGCCATCTTGTGTTTGGCTGAGGACCGTATCGACTTGAAGAGGCGCATTGGGAACATCTTCGTGGGCTACACCTTTGATCGAAAGCCCATTTTCGCAAAGGATCTGAAAGTGGAAGGCGCCATGGCGGCCCTCCTCAAAGAAGCGATAAAGCCCAATCTGGTGCAGACCATAGAGGGCAATCCGGCCATCATCCATGGCGGACCCTTTGCCAATATCGCTCAAGGGACCAACTCGGTCATCGCTACCCGCTTGGGACTCAGCCTGGCAGATTATGTGGTCACCGAAGCAGGCTTCGGGGCGGATCTGGGTGCTGAGAAATTCTTTGATATAAAATGTCAAAGCGCTGGGCTTAAGCCTGAAGTAGTCGTGATCACCACTACCATTCGTGCCTTGAAATACCATGGGGGAGCAGACTTGAAGGAGCTTAAGACACCGAACGTGGACGCCTTGAAGAAAGGCCTTCCCAACTTAGAGAAGCATATCGAGAACATAGGTCAGTTCAAAGTGACCCCCATCATCGCCATCAACCGATTCGTCTCTGACAGTGAAGAGGAGATCCAGGTCATCAAGGACTTGGCGAAGCAGCTGGGCATCCGTGTGGCCTTGGCTGAAGGATGGGAAAAAGGAGGTGCTGGAACTACCGACTTGGCCCAACAAGTGGTCGATATCATTGAGGAAGGAAAGTCAGACTTCAAACCACTCTATAGCTGGAACCAATCTGTAGAGGAGAAAATAGAGACCATCGCTAAGACCATTTATGGCGCCTCGGATGTGGAATATACCTCCAAGGCGAGAGCCGATCTGAGAACCATTGGCAACTTGGGCTTGGAAGGACTCCCTGTCTGTATTGCCAAAACCCAGAAATCCCTTTCTGACAATCCTGACCTGATTGGCCGTCCTACGGGCTTCAACATCACAGTCAGGGAGATAGAGATTGCCGCTGGTGCTGGCTTCTTGGTCCCAATCACAGGAGATATGATGCGCATGCCAGGCCTGCCAGCTCACCCTGCTTCAGAGAATATCGATATCGATGAGGAAGGAAACATCACTGGACTGTTCTGATTCCCAGACTACCATCCTTATCCAGCCTCCGCCTATGAGGAGGTCAGGATTTCAAGGCTAGCTGCACACTTAGATGATTTACAGCTTGCCCAACTGCATTCAAAGGTTCTGAGAATCCAAGCTATGTCCGGAGGTATCCTACTGGGAACCTATGCAGCTCGGCAGACGGCCAAACCCTTGGCCTATCCCCAAAAACCCCATGACCACTTCCCCTTCCCACACATCCTATAAATCCCTATTTTTATTGGAACCAATACTTTCCAATATGAAACTCCCAACTCCCAACTCCCTTCTTTCTTGTATTCCTCTTTCTCCTGACGCCTTTGAGCTCCTTGGATGCCCAGATCTATAAATCAAATGACAACGAGGGTTTTCAAGGGCAGTATCAGTCTTTCCTTCAGAATGTCACCTGCACCGCACCTGAGCGGGTCCTGGATCACCATGTCATCTCCCAAGCGGCCATTCCGCTCCCAGGTTTCGGCATGAACGGGAAGATAGCGTATCCAGCGGGCAATTCTACATGGGTTG
>JAQCAN010000021.1 GCA_027621335.1 Bacteroidota bacterium | reverse complement strand
ATAATCCGGGTGTGAAAGCGAGTTACGCGCGCTTCGAAGCCGAGATGCAGACGATTGCTCAGGCAAATGCGTTGCCCGACCCCACCTTCTCCTTCGGTTATTTCATCAGCCCTGTCGAGACGCGTGTCGGTCCTCAGCGCATGAAGTTCTCCTTAGCACAGATGTTCCCATGGTTCGGCACCTTGCAAGCGAAGAGCGACATGCGCAGCTATCTCGCAGAGGCAGCCTATCAGGAATTCTTGGATCAGCAACAGCTCTTGGAACTCAAGGTGCGTACTTCGTATTACAGCCTTTGGGAACTCCATGAGCGGATTGCCTTGCTCGAAGCGAATCTTGTCCTTTTGAAGAGTAGAAAGGAACTCGCGCTCTCAGGGTTCTCGGTGGGAAAGAGCAGTATGGCCGATGTCATCCGCACCGATATCATGATCGAGGAATCGGCCACGAATATCCGTTTGTTGCAAGACAAGATCGCCCCTTTGGAGTTTCAGATGAATTCGCTCCTGAACAGAACTGATCAGAGCTCCATTTCCATCAGTGGCAATTTCAATCGCGCATCCATGGAGCTTCCAGCACGTTCTGACACTTCCTTGTTTCAGAATGTCAACATCCAAGCAGTCCGTGCGCGTATCAAGGCTGCGGAGGCCGCAGAAGAATTGTCTGCTCGTCAAGGCAGACCATCATTCGGAATCGGATTGGACTATGTGTTGGTCGATGATCGACCCATACAAGGATTGGAGGACAATGGCAAGGATGTGATCATGCCCATGGTCTCTATGAGCCTGCCCATTTTTAGAAAGAAATACAAGGCGCAAACTCAAGAGGCTATCCTGAGAAAAGAGGCTCTGGAATTCTCCGAACAGAATCTGATCAACGAACTCGAATCGAAGTTGGAATTGAAAAGATATGCGGTCGAAAGCAGTATGGTCAATGCTTCACTTTATAAATATCAAATCGCCAAAGGGGAACAGGTCAGAGACCTCTTGATCTCCGATTACGGCAATAACGGAACGGGATTCGATGAAATGCTAGCAATAGAGAAACAACTGCTCGACTATCAGATCAGGACAGTCAAAGTCATTACGGAAGGGCTCATAGGGCGGGCCGAATTCCTTTACATCATTTCACAATAGAATCGATATGAAACAGGTAAATAAGAAGATCATACTCATCGGGGCGGCCACACTGCTTCTGGGTTTCTTGCTCGGCAGGATGATGAATGGAAGCTCTGCTACTGAGCAGCCCACCACCGAGGTCGAGGACGCCACCATATGGACCTGCTCTATGCATCCACAGATCAGGCAAGCAGAGCCGGGAAACTGTCCCATCTGTGGCATGGAGCTCATTCCAGTCAGTGGTGGGGCTGAGGAGGAAGGATCGGACATGGACATACGCATGTCGCCCACCGCCATGCAATTGGCCGATGTGCGCACGATGGTCGTTGGCTCGGACGCAGCCAGTATGGATCTGCGATTGAACGGCAAGGTGCAGGTCGATGAGCGTAAGGTGCATTCGCAGAGCAGTCACATCTCAGGTCGGCTAGAGGAATTGAATATCGATTTCATTGGAGAACAAGTGCGCAAAGGAGCGCAGGTCGGACGCATCTATTCCCCCGACCTCGTGACCGCTCAGGAAGAACTGCTCGAGGCTGAACGTATGCAGGCAGACTATCCTCAACTCCTCGAAGCAGCAAAATCCAAGCTCAGAAATTGGAAAATGAGTGACACGCAGATCGATGCGATACTGGAGCGAGGTGAAGCCAGCGGCACCCTCCCCATCTATGCCGATCAGGGCGGTGTGGTCTTGAAGAAGAAAGTCAATGAAGGTGATTATGTAAGTCAGGGTGGAATCCTCTACGAAGTGGCTGATCTCTCTGGACTGTGGATCCTCTTCGATGTCTACGAGCAGGACATGTCCTGGGTTAAAATCGGCAGCGAAGTTACCTTCCAAGTAGCCTCTCTTCCTGGAGAAGATTTCACGGCTAAGATCGACTTCATCGATCCCGTTATTGACGCGAAGACCCGCGTGGCCAAAGCGCGGATTTCATTTCAAAACTCCAAGGGCCGACTCAAGCCAGAGATGTTCGTGACAGGACTTGTGTCAAGCCCTGTGGGAAGTAAAGAATCGAAATTGACGGTGCCTAAGTCGGCTGTGATGTGGACAGGAGAACGTTCGGTAGTCTATGTGCGCACTCCTTCTGACAAAGGTGTCAGCTTCCAGATGCGGGAAGTACGACTAGGCCTGTCGATGGGTGATTCTTACGTGATCGAAGAAGGACTGGAATCAGGCGAAGAGATCGCGTTCAGCGGAACCTTCAGTATAGATGCAGCCGCCCAATTGGCTGGCAAAGCGAGTATGATGAATCCCGAAGGAGGCAAGGTGATGACAGGCCATGATCATGGTGGAGGAACTGTGCCGACCGCTCCCATCTCGTCCAATAAAGGCGTGAGTGTCGTCAGTTCGACAAAGGAATCCAAAGCCCAGATCGCGACCCTGATTGAGAACTACCTGACCCTGAAAGATGCCCTAGTCTCTGATGATTTCGAGAACGCCAAAAAAGATGCCCTAGCATTGAAGGCTTCGATAGCGTCAGTGGATATGTCCGCCTTCCAAGGTGATGCTCATGGTCAGTGGATGAGCGCCAAAAAAGAATTGGATGAAATCTTGGAGCATGCGGCACATTTCTCGGATATCGCTCAGATTCGATCGGCATTCAAACCGCTCTCTGCACAAATGATAAGCCTCACCAAGACCTTCGATCCGATGAAGGAAAAGGTCTATGAAGATTTCTGTCCCATGGCCGATCAGGATAGAGGGGGCAATTGGCTGAGTCTGGAGAAAGAAATCCGCAATCCATATTTCGGATCGAAGATGATGAAGTGTGGTAGTATTGTTGAAGAGATTGACTAGTTGAAGAATGGATAGTATCACTCAAGCCATACTCGGAGCGGCTGTAGGAGAAGCTGTGATAGGTAAGAACATTGGCAATAAAGGGGCCATCGCAGGAGCTTTGATAGCCACTATTCCCGACTTGGATGTCTTTCTTACTTTTTTTCTGAGTCCACTTCAGAACATCAGTGTTCACCGAGGATACAGTCATTCCATTGTCTTCTCTATTCTGCTTGCCATTTTACTGACCTGGTGGATGAAACGCAGGAAATGGGCTCAGCATGTGCCTGCACTTCGGCTTTATGCCTTTTCCTTTTTGGCACTGTTCACTCACATCATGCTCGATGCCTTCACCACTTATGGCACACAACTCTTTCTTCCATTCAGCGATTATCGGGTGAGTTTTGACAGCATCAATATTGTCGATCCGTTCTACACCATCCCTTTACTTATTGGACTGGTCGCTTCATTGATAGTAGCCAGGAAGATTCACATGAGAAGAAGCATGCCCAATACGGTCGGCCTCATTATTTCTTCCACTTATCTTTTATTCACTCTTGTCAATCAGCATAGGGTAGAATCTGAATATGACCAGGCCTTGAAATTACGGGGTATAGTAGCCGAGAATATCCTGACCGCACCTGTCAAAGTAGGGAGCATGTATTGGTATGGAGTCGGAAGAACACAGGACTCCCTCTATATCGGTCAGTATTCAAGATTGGATTCTAAGGATATAGAATTCACTGCTTTTCCAGTCAACGACCATCTGTTGGATGGACTGGATCCTTATTTGGTGAATCGTCTTAAATGGTTTGCCCAAGGTTATTATGTGGTCGCTGAGAAGGATGGGAAGATCAGGGTATATAACATGCAATGTGACATGCAAGGCGTAAGGCATTATGGCGACTATCTTGCACCCACAGCCTTCTATTATGAAATAGAACCACATGCAGACCACAGTTACAACTTATCCGTAGGCATGCATTCAAGAAAAGATTGATTAAGAGATAATAACCGTACTTTGAAGCAAACAACTCCAACTACCATGTGCAAAAAGACCCGCCTCCTGAACGCTCTGGGCCTCGTTTTGAGTATCTTTTTATTCACTGGCCTCTCCTCTCAACTCTATATTTCGGAACCTATATCCGTCACTGACGGAGATGACTCATTTGGCAGGAAGAGTCCTCGATTGGCACTTAATGCTGATGGAGAACTTATGGTTTTCTGGATGCGCACAGGGAATGAGGCCTTCTTTATAAGCACGAAGACCAGTTCGGGCTTTTCAACACCTGCGCAGATTCCATTCGGCAGTCTCAATCCTAACCTTTGGAGTGGGAGTTTGGGACCTGGTTTTGCCGCAACAGGAAACCATGTCTATTTGGTTTTCGAGGTCTATGGTGATGCAATTTATGTTGTCCATTCGAGCAATGGAGGTGCTTCTTGGAATGCTCCTGTGGCTGCCTTTGTCCCTCCTCAAGGAAGGCGAGCGACTATTCCCGTCATTGCCACCGACCAGGAAGGACATCCTTACATCGCCTATGTGAATACCAATGCGTCTGAAACTGATGCCTATTACGGCATGGTAAGATCTACAGATTTTGGATCCAGCTTTCTCCCTGAAGTTGATGTCAGTGTAGAATCCAATGGTGAAGAAGTCTGCGAATGTTGTAACGGTCACATAGCCGTTGCTGAGAATGGGAACATCTATGTCTCCTTCAGAAATAACGACTCGAATCTTCGGGACATCTGGATGGCACGATCTACGGATGGTGGGATATCTTTCAACGAGGCTTTTGATGTGGATGAGACGGACTGGGTAGCGGGTGTATGCCCAAGTAATGGCCCTCACTTCAGCATATTGGATGATGAGGTTGTGAATGTGTTCTTCTCTGGATCGGGCCTAGCCGGTGGTGGGGTGTACTACTCATCCTTCAATCCAATGAGTAGTCAAGTCGATCCAACAGTGAATCTTCTTCTTACTGATGCCTCGTCCTCAAACCAGAATCGACCTAGGATCTCAGGTTCAGGTGACACCTTAGCTGTGGTCTGGCAGGAGAACTATAATGGGTCTATGGAGATTGCCTTATCGGTGAGTACCACGGGTGCTACAGGCCTTAATTCTGAGACATTCAGGCTCACCGATAGTCCTGCTTTGCAGCAACAGGCCGAAGTATTGTATGCCAACGATAGCTTTCATGTGGTCTATGAAGACTTTGAAACTGGAACAGTGATGTATCAAGAAGTGAGCTTTGGTCCTCTGGGTCTTATAGCACCAGAGCATTTTGATTTTAATATGAGCCCTAATCCAAGCTCAGATCAGATACATCTTACTTGGCCCTTATCAGGTGCATTCAGTGTTTATATCATAGATGGTCTTGGACGAGTGGCGATGGAGGAGCGACTCACTGATTATGGAGGATACTTGTCCATTAGGCAATTAAAATCAGGAGTCTACCAGGTCATGGTGGGCAATGGGGAGTACCTTTCACAGGGTCGCCTTATTGTAGAGTAAAAGTGAGGTTCTTGCCATTTAACAAGACATTGGAACACAGTGCTCATATGGAGGACATCGAAGCGATCCGAGAGGACTTCAAACCCTTATCTGCCCAGATGATCGAACTCAGCAAGACCTTCGACCCGATGGAAGAGACAATCTATGAAGATTCCTATCTCTCTGGCCGATGGCCACTAAGGGGGGAATTGGTTGAGTAAGGAAGAGGAAATTCGAAATCCCTACTTCGGAGCGAGTATGATGAAGTGTGGACGAGTGGAGACCATCATCAAATGAAAAAGTACTGTGGGAATGGAGCGTAAAAAAGCCGGATATGTTCTCCCTTTAGATCGGAAAAAGCATAAGATCATCATCCAATTCTCTGTGCAAAAGCAGTTTTCCTCATAGAATGAAATCGATATAAACCAATGAATACCCTATGAGGGTAGATTTCGTTATGGCCAAGATGATCAGCATGAAAGACCAAGTCCATGTTTCAATAAAAGGTCAATCACAGCAACACATGTTTTTGTGATTCGTGGGTGATTCTTTCAAGCCCCAAATGACTGGAGCCTTATAGGGAGAGTAGGCTCATACGCTTCCCTTATACACTCGATTGACTTCATGGGTTTGGGAACCGATAGTCTCAGGTAAAAAGACGGAGAGGGAAGTTGACTACCCTGTTCTCTCATGTGTATTCTGAACATACCCTTTTAGACTATCGGCTAAAGTCACTAGACTCATGATCTAAGAAAAGGCCATTTCTAACTTCTTTCTCTGTGAGGGTATTCATGTTGAGCTCTTTCCTCTTTTCCTCCAACCACTTTAGGGCTTTTCTTTCTTTAGTGAAAAAATTCTTGGGCAGCGATTTAGACCCCACCACTGTGAAGATCACCCGCATCATACCATTCAGCAAGCCACTCGGAGTCACGCAAGCACTTATATACACAAGCTTTTCCTCCCTATGAAGTTTGGCTATACGTCTGGATTCTTGGTCCATACCCAAAAAGCCAGTAATCTTGATCATGATCGGAAACTGCCCTCCCAACGAATTGTAAATGATTCTCAGACTCTCATGGAATTCCTTGTACATGTCTATAGTGACCATGACATTGGGTTTCAATTCATAGACGAACACTCCATCGTAAAATGAACTCTGAAAGAAACTTCCCTTGTAGATATCTATTTGGTTTTTAGGCAAAGGAGGGCGTATCGGCACATTGAATATAGAGAAAAGTCCAAGTAAGACGATGAGCCAGAGGATCAATATAAGCCCGAATATGCCAATAGACCCCTGAAGAATCTATGACTCTGTGAACCAATCTGACTCTTAGTCCTCGTCAGGTGGTCATTGGCGAATGGGATTTGGATCTCCGACCTTGACCAAAGGAATCTTCATCACCTCGAAGGTACTGTTAGCAATAATCACCTGTCTATCCGTTGTTATCAATGGGCACTCTGCTCTATCATTCAACTGGTGATTCACCCCTCATCTATTCTTTAAGTCAACGATTTAGGGAAGGTCAATCTGAATCCAGTTATCCAATAATGTCAAGGACAGCGACAGGCCTTATCTCTACATAGCGCACATCAGCAATGTTCTTATTGGGAGTTCACTTTACGAACTGTACCAAAGGGTTGGTGATCAGAAAATACATTGTGCTTTATCACCGAAATGAAGACTGGTCATGCTGAAACTACCGAATGGCGGAGGGTATTCCTTGCCTTTCAGGTTCTAGATGAGGCGATAGATGACCACGACCGATCCCTTGCCTATCGACCACATTGATGATGTGCTTTGTTTTCTTCGGACCCTCATAGTCATGTGTCATGAGACAGAGAGATAGGTTATACCATAGAAGTGAATTCTACCCATCGGTCAAGCAGTTCTTTGAAACCCGCTTTGAACAGATCGGTCCTTTCCCTATATTTCAAGATTCAAAGAAAATTGAGCGACTGGAAATCCCGGTTCAATAATCAAACATCCAAAAACTAAAAGATGAATAATTTTAAATACATACTCGCGTCTCTTTTTATGCTTTGTGCAGGGTTTGGCGCAACAGCGCAGATCCAGCAGCCAGGTGAGCCATTGAATTGGAAAATGAAATCGATGGACCGATCATCCATTCCAGTAATAGAGACACACGCTCTGGACATGAACGCGATTCAAGCTGAAGATGCTGTAGTGGATCAATACAAAGAGACTCCATATAGATTCGGTATAGAGCAGGAAGTCGATATAAATTTCTTCGAATCGGCAGTCAGGACAGATTTTCCTAAAGGAGATAAAGTATGGCGATTAGCTGTGCATTGTCCTGATGCAAAATCAATCAACTTCCTATTCAATGAATGGAGGCTTCCGGAAGGTGGTCAATTGACCATTTGGAATGCCGATCGCACGGAGTATATAGGCGTATTCAATCATCTCAACAATAAGGAATATAATTCATTTGCTGTTGGACTGGTTCATAGCGATGAAGTCATCATAGAATATTATGAAAGACCTAATCTCAGCGAAGAGGCTCAAATCAATATTGGAACGATCATACACGGGTATCGACCTGTGATCAATAAATTTGAACCTATAGAGCGTGGACCTTTCGGGAACAGTGGTTCATGCAATATGAACGTCAATTGCCCCGATGGATCTGCATGGCAAGCCGAAAAAAGAGGTGTCGCTCTGATACTTAATGGTGGCTCTGCATGGTGCACGGGTTCCTTGATCAACAATACCTCTCAGAACGCAGCAAGCTACTTCCTTACTGCGGCCCATTGCAATGGAACGGAGAGCAACTGGGTCTTCTATTTCAATCATGAAACTGCAGGATGCACAGGGTCTACTGGCCCTACGAACCAATCCATTTCAGGAGGGACTCAAGTTGCCTCTGGAAGTGCATCGGATTTTCATCTGGTGCAACTCTCATCTATTGTTCCTGCGAGCTATCAGCCTTATTACAACGGATGGGACCGTAGCAATAGCCCTGTCTCCACGGCTGTAGGTATTCACCACCCTTCAGGCGATGTTAAGAAGATCGCCTTCGATGATGACCCATTAACGAAAACTGCATATCTATCTAATACTGTATCAACCAGTTCGAATCACTGGAGAATAGAGTCATGGGAACGGCTCACCACTACTGAAGGAGGCTCTTCAGGTTCTCCTCTTTTCGATCAGAATCATCGCATCATCGGGCAACTTCATGGTGGCTATGCTGCATGCGGAAACACGACCTCAGATTGGTATGGAGCTTTTAGCAATTCATGGAGTGGTCTGAGATCTTTCCTCGATCCACTTGGAACAAATCCACTTACACTTGATGGTTTTGATCCTGGTGCAGCCACAGCAACATGCTTTGATGGCATTCAGAATCAGAACGAGACTGGGATAGACTGTGGTGGTGTTTGTCCTGCAGTATGCCCGACTTGTGACGATGGTACTCTTAATGGAAATGAGATAGATGTAGACTGTGGTGGCCCTGACTGCAGCCCTTGTCCATGCACAGGCGAGAGTATATTCTTGACCTTACTATTCGACAACTATCCCGAGGAAACTTCTTGGACCATCACTGATGCCAATGGAGGATCGATAGCTAGCGGAGGTACTTATGGAAATCAAGCTGATGGTTCAACCTTGGTCGTAGAAGTTTGTGCCAACGTGGGATGTTATACGCTCACCGTCAATGACACATTCGGTGACGGAATGTGTTGTGCATATGGAGCGGGATCCTATACGTTGACCTCTTCTTCTGGGATTATCCTAGCTAGTGGAGCATCCTTTGGCTCCTCAGAATCAAGCCTCTTCTGTGTTGAAGGCACAACAGGTTGCCAAACTCCATCAAGTCTAGATATGGTGGAGATCGGATTCGGAACGTCCAATGCTCGCGTGAACGCCACATGGGTGAATCCCGAAGGAACTACGGATTGTGAAGTCAGAGGAGGTCGTATTAGTAATGCTTCCTATGATGCTGGTGAACCTGAGTTCGTTAATCTGGCGAATACCCAAGTTATCACACAGACCAACGGATCGACATTGAATTTCAATATCACTTTGTACAACAATCCGAATATCCCTTTCAATGTGGGCCAGCGATATGGGTACGATGTAAGGTGCCAATGTCAAGATGGATCAGGATACTCGAATTGGGCGAACATTACTCAAGCAGCCACCTTCGTAGTGCCAGCTCCTCCACCTGGAACGGATCTTGGAGGAACCACCAAGCTCTTGAACGCTGGTATCGGCTCCATGAACATCTTCCCTAATCCAGCAGAGGACATTCTGAACATCCAAATAGAGATGATGGAAGAAGGCTCCGTAGATCTGATCCTACAGAATGCTTTGGGTCAAATTGTATCTCAAGACCGGGCGAGCGGAACATCTATGACACAGCGTATGGATGTGAGCGAACTCGAAGCGGGTATTTACATGCTGAGTGTAAGAACAGCTTCAGGAATGGTCACAGAAAGATTGATGGTGAAATAAACTTGAATTAAATTATGAAGGACCCCGCCTTGAAATAAGGGCGGGGTTTTTTTATGCTATTTGGACTGGTGAAAAGGATATTTCAAAAGTCTCTTTAACTGCCTTTAGGTTCTAGCTCATTCCTTTTACCTCAGGTAAGTCTTCCATTCAGGAGCAGGACTTGAACGAAACCCAAGCATAAGATTCTCAAATCAATAGCAGAGCATTCAGCCTTCTTTATTCAACGCCTAAAGGTCTCCTCTCAAAGGGTAGCCATGGATTATACAAATGGCTGAACCCTTTTATTGACGAGTCGGTCCCTGATCCCCCAACTTCACGATCGGAATCCTCACCACCTCGAAGGTGCTACTGGCTATGATAACCCTACCCTCCGTTTTATCAATGGCCTCCCTGATCTTATCATTCAATTGGTGTTTGACACCACGTCTCTTCTTGAAGTCAACGATATAGCGAAGGTTCATCTGAATCCAATTATCGGTCAATGTCAAGGCCAGAGTTGGATCCAATTGCGCATTCTCAATGTAGAATTTCTCAACTACTTCCCTCCACTTCTCATTGGATTCCAAGGTATACTGAGAGAGTACCTCGACCGCTACTTCAGTCATGATTCGTTTGGTCTCCTCTATATCCGAACCATAACGGATCGGTAGATCGAATTCATCCCAGATGAATGGAAAGTCCATGGAATAGTTATAGATCGGTCCTTTGAACACAAAAGCATTGCTGAGTTTCACTATTCGGCCACTGAAGTTATCACTACTCACCCACTCTCCTATCTCCATCATGGTCGTATAGATGCTGTCTATGTCAATGACGTCTCCTTTGATGCCGTTGATCTGGATCCGATCTCCAGGTTTATAGACCTGGACCAAGAAGATATAAAGTGAACCTGCCACACTTAAAATGAGTTCCTGTAAGGTAAAGGCCACCCCAGCTGAGAATAGCCCTATAGCCAGTGTGAAGTCCTTGATGTTCCCAGTGAAAAAGGTGATGCTGATCAAGCCCATCAGGATGTAACCGATGATCTCAATTCCTTTTTGGGCCTTATATCTCACTGACACATCAAGAATCCTCCTCTTCAAATAGCCCCTGACAAACTGTATCAAAAGAACCAAGACCAAAACAATGACCAGGTACTTCATGACCATAAACGCTACCGGATGGTCGATCAGCCATTGACTTATGTATTGTGAATTATCCATGGGTAAGTTGGTTTCAGGAGTAATTAAAGGGCTCTTGGTGTCCATGATTGATGATGCTCCCATCAGCCATCTCGATGATGCGGTCCGTTTTCTCTGCAAAATCCAAGTCATGTGTCACGATGAGCATAGATAGGTTCTTCGTGGTGCAGAGTTCCCTGAAGATAGAGAATACGATGTCCGCATTCCGTGAATCCAGATTCCCCGTAGGCTCATCCCCCATGATGATGCTCGGTTCATTGATCAAGGCCCTTGCTATGGCCACCCGCTGCTTCTCCCCTCCAGAGATGCGAGATGCGTGTTTCAAAGCAAGTTGTTCGATCTCCAGGAGTTTCAGTTTCTCCATAGCATCATGCTCCACTTCTTGGCGACTCTTAACAGCCAGCTTTCGACCAGGTAACATGACATTCTCCAAGACAGTGAACTCAGGAAGCAGGTAATGGAACTGGAACACAAAACCGATCTCTTTATTTCTGACATAGGCTAATTCCTCGGCACTGAGCCCTGTGAGTTTTCTTCCATTCAAATCCAGTTCCCCCTCGTAGGCTGTATCCATAGTAGAAAGAATATAGAGCAAGGTGGATTTGCCACACCCTGACTTTCCCATGATGGACACGAACTCACCTCTATTGACATTGAAGTCAATATCCTTCAGCATATGAAAACGAACCGGCTCCGTAAAATACTTATTGATATGACGTGCCTCAAGCACCTTCTCCTTGTTCATTGTCCTCTGATGATGTCTACCGGATCGATGTACTGGGCCTTCCTTGCCGGAAGGTAACCCGCTAGAAAGGTGGAGAGAAGGGCGAATGTCATGCCTATGATATAATATGCCCCATCGAAATTCACGGGATAGGTCTTTATGGTCGGCAAGGCTTCCGTCTCAAAAGGGGTATGAGAGATAAGCACGGATACAAAGAACCCAACGATCAAGCCGAGGATCCCTCCCAAGATACCGATGATCAAGGCCTGAGAAATAAAGATGGAGCGCACATCCCCTCCTGAAAAACCAGTGGCTTTGAGGATCGCGATGTCGTTCATCTTCTCATAGATGAACATGTTCAGGATGTTATAGATACCGAAACCCGCCACGATGAGCAGCGTAATGGAGACGGCATAGGTTATGAGGTTCCTGATCTGACTTCCAGTCTCGAACTGGGCATTGGCATCTTGGATGTCCTTAGCGGTGATGTCGTGATCCTTACTGATCTGACGGGCCATGACCGGAGCCTCTTCCATATCGAAGAGCTTCACATTGATATCTGTGATGTAGTTGCTGCCTTCTCCATTCAGTTGCTGGGCGGTAGTGAGATTGACGAAGCTCTGCACATTATCGACATCGGCCAGACCGCTCTGGTAGATGCCCACGATCTTCAAAGGGAGGATTCCACCGGCCACAGTGCTCAGCTGGATCTTATCTCCAAGGCCCAATGAGAGCTTCTTGGCCACTCCTGCGCCCAGCAGAATCCCATTGTTATTCTTGACCAGATCCGCTGGGCTACCTTCCACGATATAATCTCCAAAATTAAAGAGCTTCACCTCTTCCAAAGCCTCTATGCCATTGACCATACCAGTGAGCTGATTGGACCCAGCGAGGTAGAATACCCGTGCTGAAGCCCAGGATGTGACCCCTCTCACACGCTCGTCCTTTCTCAATGAGGTCATCAGCGGAAGGGCGTTGTGAATACGCTCGATGCTCTCCTTAGGCTTCACCGATCGTACCACATTGAAGGTTTCCGTCCAATCCTCTACCCTGTCGATGGGTTGGATCTCACTGGGCGTGATCTCATTATAGATATGGATATGTGGGGTTCGGTTCAGTACCAATCCATCCAACATGACATTCAGACCCGTCATGAAACTCACCAGAATGATGTAGGACCCTATTCCAAAGGTCACTCCCAAGGCTGCTATCACTGATTGCTTGAGCCGAGAGGACAGGTGCGTCCGAGTAATGTCCATTATGATGCTGAGGTCTGTCATCTCACTCGGGTAATAGAAGGACGTCTGACGTATCCAAGCCAGAGATGACTTCGACTCTTTGGAGGTTGCGCACACCCAGTGTGACCTCCTTTTCACCATCCTTGGTACGAACAGTATTTCCTTTCACATATTCCAAAGGAATGGTCATCACCTGCTCATGGCTGGCGATAAGGATATTGGCTTCACCCGAGAGTCCAGCGTAGAGTACTGGAGGCGCTTCTATGAACTCGGCCTCCACTCTGAAGGTCTGGGTGCGCTGGTCCTTTATGGGAATGATCCTGGTCAACATGGCTTTGAAGCTCTCTTTGCCATAGGCATCCAAGGTGATGTAGACCGACTGTCCGATGCGGACCCTGGCCACGTCCACTTCATCTATGGCCATTTCTAATAGAAAATCGTTCAGACTTCCTATCTGCGCAACGGCCTCCAATTGGCTCAGGAGTTCTCCTTCCTCTTTTAGAACAGCATAGATCTTCCCGTCTCGTCTAGAGCGTATCCTATGATCATTGACAGAGGTATTGGCCAACTACAAAGCGTTCTTAGCGCGCTTGTATCCTCCTTCCAGGTCGATGCGGGTCTGCTCGTAGTTCTTCTCAAGTCTCAGCAAGGTCCGTTTACCGATATCATACTTCAATTGGGCATTCTCATACTGCACCTGTGATCCAATGTTCTGGTTCCATAGGCGTTCCTGCCGCACAAAGGCCAACGAATCGGAGCGCACCTGTTCCTTCATAGAAGCAATTTCGGTAGCCAGACTACTGAGCACGGCTGCCTTACCCTTTTAGTCTTCTTCAGCCAATTGAAGGTTCAACGCAGCATCCCTTTTACCAATCTGCACTGACTCCGCCTTGATCTCAGCAATGACCTCATCAGCCGCAACAGTATCCCCTTCTTGAACATAGATACGATCCAGGATGCCTGGAATAGCCGCATAGGCCTCATAGAAGTCCACCGGTGTGATGCTGACCGAGGCGTAGACGGATTCGGTCATGGTGCTCATCGTAGGTTTCGCACTCTCCTCAGAAGAGCCACAGCCAAGCAAGGTGAAGCACACAAGGACATAGACAAGGAGAAACCTCATAAGAACGATGGATTAAAGGGTCATCAAGTATAGGGAAAGCAAAGGATTACCCATACGTGAAGCTAATCACGCTAAACTAAGCTCACTGCAGCCTGACTAGGATCAAGTCAAGGCATAAAGTTCATCATGGGTTGATTCCCACTCAAGAAATGAGATGAAGAAGATTCAAGATGCCGCCTGTTCAGAAGACGTCATCTTAGATGACATGGTGGTCTGGGAGGTCGAAGCTTTATCTGAAGAGCGGAGGCTGTAGAAGAACTCCATTACGAAACAATGGGGCAAGGTGATGAGCGAAGTCATGATGAAGACCATCTTGAGGTCTGACATCGGAAGGACTTCGGCCGTATGTGCCCAAAACAACAAGGCCAAGCCGATATAACTGATGAGAGTGAGTGGCGCCAGGCAACGGATGAAATCCTTGATAGAGGAGAAAACACCTTGCAAGGAGAGCAAACGGTACTCCTCATCCAATACCCGCAGGGAGTGAAGAATACAGAAATAAAGGGCGAAGGCCAAGACAAGAGGAAAGATGTAGAACGCATAGACCAATAGTCCGAGAATCAAAAGCTCCTTGGCCAACCGAGCCACCTTCAACTCCTTTCTGACCAGAAGATGGGATAGGACGAAAAGCAATAAAACAGCAGAGATGCCGGTGATGGGGAGCAGAAGATTGGGAGAAAGGATGGCTCGCAGGGCTAGCGTATCCGAATTGGCCAGAAGTAGAGGCTCCAATTCAGTCCATCTGAATAGGACGAGGCATGATAGGAGCAGCACGCCCCAGCTCATATAAAGCACTGCTTTGACAGATGAAGAAATCTTGTCGAGGTCAGAGAATTGGGATTGACCGAAATGGTAAGCACTGCTAAAAAGGAAAAGAACCAGACTGGCCGCAGGCCATATGAGCCAAGCGCAAAGAAACAGCGCCATCACTGCCAGATAGGTCATGTAGAAACGGAAGGCCGAGTAGCCATTGGCACGCTTAGCGATCTCGTTATCCAACGCTCCATGTGGAATACCAAGTAAGATGATGAGCACCATGCCTACTCCATTCAATTCAGCTGACGAACTGATCCACCCTATGGAATTCATCCCTAGGAAGAGTGCAAGTATCGATATGAAGATGGGAGTATAAGGCAAAGATGATCGGTTAAAAAAGAAGAGGATGTCGAAACGATTCAACATCCTCTTCCCTAACAATTAGTTCCGGTTATCTGGATGAGATCAGGCTACGGCAGCTTTCTTGCTGTCCATATCAGCTACAGCCATTCCATAGACCACCAGACCGAATCCGATCTTATTAATGGCATCTGCAATGTTGTAGAAAAGGTCTACGTTGGACGAACTCCAGCCGAGTGCTGTGTTCAACCAACCTCCATCCATACACATGTAACCGATCGGGTATATGGCCCAACCCACAAGTACGAACCATGCCAGAGTGCGTATTCCGCTCTTCACAGCTGCATTATTGCTGTTTTCCGCCAACTTGGCCACTTCACCAGCCCATGCGGTGTAAAGAACATACACGTAACCGATGGTAGAGATCACACCCCACATCACAGAGTGACCTGTGTCACCACCTGGAGGGTTGAACGCCTCACCGATATACCCAGCAACCAACATAAGAACTGAAGCTCCAATGAGTTTCCACATCAAAGATTTAGTAGCTCCCGCTGCCTTAGTCAATAGGTAGAACTCCACGCACATCAATGGAACAGTCAGTGTCCAGTCAATGTAACGCAAGGCTGTAGGATTCTCTCCAGAAGCCATATAATAATCCCTCATGTAGAAATAGTGCACCGCAGCTATTCCTGTGATGAGGCCTGATACAAGAAGAGAGAGTTTCCACTTTTCTGGAACTCTCCCTCTCTCGAAGAAAAAGAAAATGGATGCAGCGAACATTGCCATATACCCAGTAAAGAAGGTAAAGGCAATCGGGTCATCCTTCGGGATGGTCATGACGTCTAATAGTAACATAGGAATCAAATTTGGTTTGTAATTAACTCGCTAAATATAGAGAAACATTCCAAAGTCCAAATGCTGTACGAGTGTTTAACTTTATTACTACTTTGATCAACGATTTTCCAAATTCCTGTAATCACTGGGGGTCTAGAGTCCTAGAAGTTCAAATAAAATCAATCCTACACCAATAGCAGGGGAGTTTTGAAGACTATTCGAGATAATAAGCTCCAGAAATGACCAGATCACCGATAGGTAGATCTTCGCATTCCAAAAAATCAGCGTAGACCTTGATCACATCCAATTTGAACTTCAGCAAATCTCTCCCTCTACTTTAAACGCAAAATAGGCCTCCCCTTCCTTGATGGCCGCATCGATTGGCAGCCCCATCACTTCATTTGGGGAGGTCATGATTATCACTTGGACACCCATACCCACTTTGACCTTCTGATCTTTCTCTATATGGCAATGGACATTGAGCATTCCTGTGGATTCATCCAACACGTGATTGACCTTGACCACTTCTTCCTTATAGCTCATCCGATCTTGGGCGACATGGAATTCCACTTCTTGCCCTTCTTGGACCATTGAGGCTTCCCTAGCAGGTACCTTGAGCTCCACATGTATATGGACATCATCGGCCATCTGTAGGAGTTCTACCTGTGCAGTGACGAACTGGCCGCGGTTCCCCATGATGTCGCGCATGTAGCCGCTTGCAGGTCGAATGAAACTTTCACAGCGCCTATCCTTGAATTCGGAATACATCTACGTGCTGCCTGATCAGTTGGAAGATCGCTTTCGGAATTCAGCATCCATTGGTCTGGATATAGAGACTGGAGGGCATGTCTTCCAGTTGCATTTCACCAATAGCACGTCCATGAATGATAAAGGAGTCATCACGGAGACCTTGGATGATTGGACAAAGGGAGATGTTCACTTCGGTTTCAACATCTCAAGGGTATTCAATATCAAGGAGAAGGAGAAGGAGAAACAAGATTGGAAATAACTGCTGATAGAGTATAGTGCAGCCATCAGTACTCTTTTATCATATCAAGAATGGAACAGCAACGTCATAGATTCGGACTAATAGGAGTTCAAACGGGCCCTCTTGAACGAAACATGAGCAACTCTCTATTCACCGATGCTCTAAGACTGCCCTTTGTGGTAGAAATTCGGCACTCATAGAATAGGTCAACTCGCCAACATCTCTTTATGGTCCTTGAAGGTCTTGAACTCTATGATGTAGTCATTTGGGTCCTCAATGAAAAAAGAACGATGCTCCCCTGGCTGTCCTTCCAAGAAGGTGAAACTGTCGTCCTTTATGAGCCCTTCCTTGAGACAGCGTGCATGCATCTCTTCCCAAGCCTCAGA
>JAQCAN010000265.1 GCA_027621335.1 Bacteroidota bacterium | reverse complement strand
GGACATCCTGACAATCCCGAAGCTTCGGGACTATGGCCTTCTGAGAAGCAAGAACGGGTCGAGTACATGGTGGAGGACTATGACGTGAATATGAAGTGGAGCTGCGGTCTGATATCGTTTTCAAGGAGTATGCATCTTTAAGTCCAAGCCAATTGTCTTAACCATCATTCACCAAGGGTTTTATTACATCTACTCTAACGGTCAAAGCCTTCGTCCTATGTCAAGCACAAGATTCCGCCTTCCAGACCTACTGACCAAGGCCTTATCCAATGCGACTAGAATGCGCTTTGAGCGGGTGATCCTCATTATCGCTATCGCCAGTTTCATCATCCATTTGGCTGTCATCTACCTTTTGAAGGTAGGGCTCATCACTGTTGATATCGATTCAGAGCTTTTGAAGAGCCCCATTGCGGCCATTTATACACCCTTCTCCTTCATCTTGATCTATGAAGTCTATCTGCTCATCTTCTACCTGCCACGCTCCATCACCACCTATATCGGCAAGCAGTATGAGATCATCACGCTAATCGTTATCAGGAGACTGTTCAAGGACCTCTCCTCATTGAAACTCTCTTCAGAGTGGTTCCAGATCAAAGGAGACCTTGAATTCACTTATGATCTCATCGCCTCGCTCTTGCTGTTCTATCTCATCTACCTCTTTCACCTCAAGAGCAAGAAGGAAGCGGTGGAGGAATCCGAGACCCGCTTGGATATCTCCCAATTCATCGCCATGAAACGAGGCATAGCTGTACTCTTGGTGCCTGTCCTCCTCGTCATGGCCAGTGTCACCTTGTTCAGCTGGTCCTATGACATCCTGCAGAGTTCCGATGGGATTCTTCGGCTGAACGTAAACGACCTTTTCTTCGATCAATTCTTCACCATTCTCATCTTAGTGGATGTCATCCTGCTCTTGCTCTCCTTCTTCTACACGGACAGCTTCCATAAGATCATCCGGAACTCAGGCTTCATCATCTCTACCATTCTGATCCGCATGTCCTTTGGGGTGACAGGATTGATGAACACTGTGCTGATCGTCACGGCTGTGCTCTTCGGCTTGCTTATCCTGCTCATCCATAACCAATACGAGAAGCACTTGGAATGATTCCCGGCTGAGGCCAATCCGAAAATAAGCTTGAACTTTACGCGTCCTGGCCTGAGCAAGCTCTAGAGCAGCTTGGCAGAAGAGGATAAATGAACACGTGACGCTTTACCTATCGCCTTGAACGACCTGCTCCTCATCACGCCTCCCTTCACGCAGCTGAATACGCCCTACCCGGCAACGGCCTATCTGAAGGGATTCTTGAACACGAAGGGCATCAGCTCTTACCAGATGGATCTTGGGATAGAGGTCATTCTAGACGTGTTCTCCAAGGAAGGCTTGGAGAGGCTCTTCGATATGGCTGAAGAACATATCCAGTCGGAGAATGCCGAGCGAATCTTCGCCCTGCACGACAGCTACATCCAGCACATTGACCAAGTGATTCGATTCCTGCAAGGGAGCAACTCCTCCTTTGCCAGGCAGATCTGCATTCCCGATGTGCTCCCTCAAGCCGCCCGCTTCGATCAAGCTGAGGAGCTGGACTACGCCTTCGGCACCATGGGGCTGCAGGACAAGGCCAAGCACCTGGCCACACTCTTTATAGAAGACCTCTCCGACTTCATCGTAGAATGTGTGGACCCCCACTTCGGGTTCAGCCGCTATGCTGAACGACTGGGCATGAGTGCGAATAGTTTTGATGAGCTGCACGAGGAGTTGCAAGCCTCGCCAACGCATATAGATAACATCTCCCTGAGCATCCTCAGAGCGCACCTAGAGAGACAACAGCCAAAGTTGGTGTGTTTCTCTGTTCCATTCCCGGGAAACCTCTACAGCGCCTTCAGAGCAGCCAAATGCATCAAGGATGAATTCCCAGGGATAAAGCTGGCCATGGGAGGCGGCTTCCCCAATACGGAACTCCGCTCGCTCACAGATGTAAGGGTCTTCGATTATTTCGATTTCATCAGCTTGGATGATGGGGAGTTACCGATCGAACTCATTGCCGATCATGTCCTCGGAGGAAAAGAGGCCATGCCTGAGCTCAAACGCACGTATTGGCTCAAGGAGGGTCAGGTCTATTATGACAATCGCTCTTCCAGACCGGATTATAAGCAGAGTCAGGTGGGTACGCCTGACTACTCGGACCTGCACTTGGAGCATTACCTCTCCGTGATCGAGGTCACCAATCCCATGCACAGCCTCTGGACCGATGGGCGCTGGCTGAAGCTGACCATGGCACATGGCTGCTATTGGGGCAAGTGCACCTTCTGCGACATCTCCTTGGATTATATCAAGCTCTATGAGCCTTTAGCGGCCAATCTATTGGTAGATCGAATGCAGGAGATGATCGCCCAGACGGGAGAGCGAGGCTTCCACTTCGTGGATGAGGCTGCCCCACCAGCCTTGATGCGTGCGCTGGCCCTGGAGATCTTGAGGCGGGGACTCAGTGTCACCTGGTGGACCAACATCCGATTCGAGAAAGCATTTACCCGGGACCTCTGTCGCTTGCTGAAGGCTTCCGGTTGTGTCGCTGTATCAGGAGGGCTCGAAGTGGCCTCTGATCGGCTTCTGGCCTTGATCGATAAAGGCGTGACGGTGGAACAGGTGGCGAGGGTCTGTGCACACTTTACCGAGGCGGGCATCATGACCCATGCCTACCTTATGTATGGCTATCCCACGCAGACGGTGCAGGAGACCGTGGACAGCCTGGAGATGGTGCGGCAACTCTTCGAGTTGGGCATTATCCAATCGGGCTTCTGGCATCAGTTCGCGCTGACTGCTCATAGCCCTGTGGGAATGGATCCAGAGGCTTATGGGGTGCTCCCAGAGCGCAAGGAGGTCAGTTTTGCCGAGAATGATCTGGCCTTTACCGACCGGACAGGAATAGACCATGAGCAATTCAGTTTCGGATTGAAGAAATCCCTCTTGAATTATATGAATGGCATAGGCTTGGACTATCCGCTGCAGTATTGGTTCGAGCAGGATATCCCTGAGTCCACGGTAAGAAAAAGGCACTTGAAAAAATGCCTGGAAGCCCCATCAGAAGAGCCTCATGAAGGGCATAGCAAGCTGCTCTGGCTAGGGACCTTGGCCACGGTGGAACC
>JAQCAN010000264.1 GCA_027621335.1 Bacteroidota bacterium | reverse complement strand
TCCCCTGCGGTCTGGAAGACGCTATCCTCAGTGATGTCATAATCACCATTGAGCTTATAGATATCACGACTGCAGGAACCTGTAATAACGTCCCCATCTTCGGGAATGTGCTCCTTAACTGCCCCTTGACGACCACGGCTTCCTGCCTTATCGTTCAGGACGTGCTGTCTCCTGGATGTCAATTGGGTATAGCGACAGCGACTACCGGAGTCTATACCCTTAATCTCGCAGCATGCGGGGTCAATCCTAGCACAACGGACCTCATAGGGGTGGATATCATCCCTGCCGCTGATGGACTACAAGGTTGTCAGAACAACGGCACGGCTATCAGCGATGGATTTATAGATGTGACCTACACCATCTGTATCGAGTATATCTATGACCAACCTGAACCCCTGGACTGCGGGCTTACAGTCTCTCTTCCTTGCGATGATGGCGACCCTTGCACCGCGAATGACCAGATCATCGTGGATGAGTGTGATGAAGACCTCATCTGTCAGCCTTGTGCCGGAGTCCCTCAGACAGACTGCAGTGATACGGTCTCACTCCCTTGTGATGATGGGGATGATTGCACAGTGAACGATCAAGTCACTGTGGAGGCCTGCGATAACAGTGTGGTATGTATTCCATGTGGTGGCCAAGCTGAGGCGGATTGCTCTTCCATCGTGGAGCTTCCCTGTGATGACGGTGACCCATGCACCATCAATGACGTGCAATCCGTCTCCCAATGCAATGAAAATTTCATTTGCGTTCCTTGTGCTGGTGAGTCATTGGCCGCTTGTGCGACTACCGAAGTACTTCCCTGTGATGACGGTGACGCTTGTACGGTGAACGATATACTTACTGTGGATGCTTGCGACAATAGCGTGATATGCATTCCCTGCACAGGCACAATCGGTGGGCCCTGCGAGACCTCCTTGAGCTTCACCTGTGACGATGGGAATCCCTGCACAGAGAACGATGTGGAATTCAGGGATGCCTGCGATAACACCTTGGTATGCATCCCATGCGCGGGAACAACATTCAATCCACCGAATTGCAGCGATGGAAATTGCACCAATGGCATAGAGAGCTGGAATCCTGTGACCTGTGAATGTGAGAGCACACCTTCAATCCTCGGCTGTACCAACCCCTCAGCCTGCAATTACTCTCCCAGCGCCACTTGTAATGACGGGTCATGTGACCTGAGCTGTCAAGACTGCGCAGGTGTACCCTTTGGAGAAGCCGTCCTGGATACGTGTGGTGTCTGTCTGCCCATGGATGACCCTGACTTCAACCTCTCCTGTCTGGAAGGGGTGTTCATCCCCAATGCCTTCACTCCGGATGGTGATGGACTGAACGATCAATTGAAGGTCACTACGGCCAGACGTTTTCAATCCTTTGAATGGCGCATCTATAACCGATTTGGCGAAGAGGTCTTCTATTCCAATGATCCGGATATTGCGTGGCAAGGGAATGCCAAAGGAAGTTCCTACTTCCTACCTTCTGATATCTACACCTTCCAATTGAATTATGTCTATGACCCTCCAGAATGGCAATGGGTCGTTGGCCACATATCGCTCATCCGTTAAACAAGGGATTTCAGATATTTGCAGTTAACCGCGAGTACCTTTGACCCTTATCCCCCTTCACCCATGGGATCTTCGCTTCTCTTTTCGCTCCTGCTCCTTTGTCTCAGTTGCGGCACACCAAACAATGACCGTTCGCAAGTGGCAGCAGAAGAACCCAAAGGGGTTGACAATGTCGCCTACAAATGGGGGCAGATTGCCTTGACCGCCACGGCCCTGGACACTGAGCGTTTCAAACCACGCCCTACAGTGACCTCGCGCTATCTGGGGCTCATTTTCGTATCCATCTTCGATGCCTGGTCACGATATGATGAGAAAGCCATTCCCGTCTATTTGAATGGTGTTGAAAGACAGCCCTCGGAAGAGCGCCTGCTCTCTAACAAGGAGGTCGCCATCAGCTATGCAGCCTATGGAGCCATGAAGGCCTACTATTATTCGGATAGCCTATTATTCAAAGACTTTATGAGGGAATTGGGACTTGACCCAGAGGACCATTCCTTAGATCCGAATGGCCCTATTGGAATAGGCAATCTGGCTGCCAAAGCCGTCATCGAAGCCCGTAAAGGAGATGGGGCCAATCAATATGGTGAAGAGGAAGGGTCCAATGGCCAAGCCTATTTCGATTTTACAGGGTATGAACCACTGAACTCGGCTGACAAGCATGTGGATCCCAACCGATGGCAACCCAAGTATTTCTCCGATGGAAAAGGCGGGTTCTATGCGCCAGGCTGCCTCACCCCATTCTGGGATAAGGTGGAACCTGTGGCTTTGGACTCCGGAAGCCAATTCCGCCCTGGTCCTCCACCTATGATCGGTTCTGAGCAATTGGCTCAAGAGGTCAAGGAGGTCATAGACATGCAGACCAACCTGACAGATGCGGACAAGGCCTTGGTCGAATTCATGAGGGATGGCCCACAGTCCGTGCAACAAGCCGGGCATTGGCTCAAATTCGCCCAGGATGTATCAAGGCGTGATGCGCATACTTTGGATGAAGATGTGAAAATGTATTTCTACAATCAAGTCACTGCAATGGATGCCTTCATTGCCTCTTGGGATTCCAAGATGTTCTACGACTTCGCCAGACCTTTTGCTCTAGTTCATCAGTACTATGAAGGTCAGGTGATCAAGGCCTGGGCCGGTGCGGGTCAAGGCTTCAAGGACATGGACGGTTCACAGTGGCGTCCCTGCTCACCGGAGACCTTCCTATGCCCTCCCTTCCCTAGTTATGTCTCAGGGCACAGCACCATCAGCGGAGCTTGTGGAGAAGCCTTGAAGCGATGGACAGGAAGCGATGTATTCGGGTCGAGTGTAGAGTTGGTGGCAGGAGCCTTGACCGAACCGGATAATATGGGTGACACGGTCCTCCTGCAGTTCCCCACCTTCACTCAGACTGCCGAGATGGCTGGCATCTCAAGGGTCATGGGAGGTTATCACATCCAAGCGGACAATATCGCTGGCCTTGAGCTGGGCCGCGCTGTGGCCGATGAAGTCTGGACATTCTACTTGGAACACATCGGAGAGCCAGAGGGCACTTCAACTGCAGACTAGGTCATTCCTTTACTTCCTTCATTCAGCTGAAGAATCTCTCTTTCACGACCTCAAACTAG
>JAQCAN010000020.1 GCA_027621335.1 Bacteroidota bacterium | reverse complement strand
ATTCCGGAATGATGAGATGCCGGCTGTACCGCTCTAATTCTCCTTTGGATAGTGCGCTCATAATCTTCAGATTTTACCTCCAGCAATGGCTGGAATGATGCTCAATGTATCACCTTCTTCCAAGGTGGTCTGTTCCTTATTCAAGGAGTGGATGTCCGTATCTCCCTTGAAGAGTTTGATGTATGGTTTGATCTGTTCCCCATCTAGAAGGTAGGGGGCGAGAGCAGGGTAGGTTGCGGTCAAGGACTTAAGTGCCTCGATAACGGTCGCTCCCTTGAACTCCTCCTTGGCCGAGTTATCGGTGAATTTTCTGAGTGGAGTTGGGATATTGATGTATGACATGGGATTGTGTTTTTTATGGATTGACGTAATTATTGATTCAGCAGTTCTTCTTCGAATTGGAAATCGGGATCCAGCACCCAAGACCTTAACTCATCCGCAGCCCCCTTTTTCACCGAGACGATGATGTAGGAGAAGAAAGGCATGGCCTCCTTGCGGTCATGTTCACTTGGGATGGCTGGATGGTCAGGATGCGAATGGTAGATGCCCAGCAGGTCGAGACCGGTCTTCTCAGCATGCTGTTCCGCTTTCCTATAGTCCTCAGGACTGACCAAGAACCTACGCTCTCTGTTCTCCACTTGGCTGTTCTCCGCCTCCAAGGCAAGATCTATAACTCGTCCGTTCTCAGATTCCTTTCCGAAAAGGAAGCCACAACACTCATGAGGGTAGGTGGCTTCTCCATGTGTTCTGATAGCGGCTTCCGCTAGTTCATTCAGTTCAGTCATCATTGGATCATCTGTAGGATTTCATCGCACTTGCTAGCATCATCTGGCAGGAGGGTGACGATTCGGCCTTCCTTAAGGGTATTGGCGAGTTGCTTGGCGCCCAATAGATTGGCTGCGCTTGACGGACTGAGGAGCAGCCCTTCATGCTTCGCTATGAAACGTATCATGTCCAAGGCGCCTGTGGAATCCACCGATGCATATCCATCGATATGCTCTTCTGAGAATATGGCAGGAACCACAGCCGTCTCCAGGTGCTTCCAGCCCTCCAACAGATGCATCGGGCTATCAGGTTGTAAGGCCACAGTGCGGATGTCAGGGTTCAACGCCTTTAGTTTGGCTGCATTCCCAACAAAGCTTCCGGTTGTCCCTAACCCGGTCACGAAGTGTGTGATGATGCCATCGGTCTGGGACCATATCTCCTCGGCCGTTCCGTGATAATGGGCTTTCCAGTTGGCCGGATTGGCATATTGATCCGCTAAGAAGTAGCGCTCTGGCTCTGCTTCTGCCATAGATTTAGCTACGGCTTGAGCGCCATCGGTTCCTTCCAATTCAGAGGTGAGATGGAGCTCAGTACCAAGGGCTCTAAGGATGTCCTTTCGTTTCTGGGATGCATTGGCGGGCAGACATATGGCAAGTGGAATCTGCAACTTAGCACAGAAGCTGGCATAGGCGATGGCTGTATTCCCGCTGGAGGCATCGAGCAAGGTGCGTCCCTCGAGCAGTCCTGCTAGGATGGCCTCTGAGATGATACGAAAAGCCGCTCTCGCTTTGACACTGTTCCCTAATTGATACCATTCCGCCTTGGCATAGACCTCGACACGATCAGTGGATAGACTGCTCAACTTCAGCAATGGCGTATGTCCGATCTCCTTACCGATTCGATGAAGGTCCAAGGTGGCCTTCGGTGGATACTTTGTCATAAATTCAATCTTTCTATGAAGTGCAATAAAAAAGCCCTTCCTGCAGTCAGGAAGGGCTTTTTAAAAGCTCGTATGTATAAATGCTACCTCAGCGCATAGATATACCCTTCCTGACCGATGTCATGACAACAGCAACATGGACAACATGGAAGAAAATATGTATTTGCATTCTGCACTATGATGCAAGTTTAAACAACATTTGATTAAGTGTCAAGAATTAGATGGGATTTAGGTCTTCACCATCTCACACCTTAGCCTGTATGAAATGGTAGAAACCTTCAAGGAACATTTCGCTGTCTCGCATTGAAGTCCATTAAAGACCGACTTCATGGTCTTCCATATCCCGGTCGAAACTATTCTTACAAATAAAAGGGCCTTGTTATGTTTTCTGCATTACCTTTGCAGCTCAATAATAACAAGTTATACATGAGTACTGGTAAAGTAAAGTTTTTCAATTCGGACAAAGGATTCGGATTTATCACTCCTGACGCAGGAGGTAAAGATATTTTCGTTCACAAGTCAGGGACCAATTCTCCTCTATATGAGGACGATGCAGTGAGCTTTGAGATTGAAGACACCCAAAAGGGTCCGGCAGCAGTGAACGTTCGTAAAGTCTAATCGACTTTAGTCAATGATTACTACGGAAAAGGCCCCGATTTAATCGGGGCCTTTTTCTTTATACCTACTCCATACTCATCCCAAACCACTCACAGTGGAGGCCTTCATGGCGCCAAGGACTGTACCGTCCATGGTCAAGTTCCCACCATAGCTCACAACATTCCCATGGATGACCGCATTCTCCGTGACGTTGATCTTTCCACCGAAGACGATCAGGTCATCCATCACTTCTGAATCTATCTCTATTGTCCCGCCTGCCACACGGATATCATCTCCTATTGTTCCTCTGATAGTGATATCTCCACCACCTACCATGAGGTCTCCTGAGATGCTGTCATTGATGCTGATGTTTCCGCCAGCTATCACACAATCGCCATAAATGGGTGCCCTCACTTGTATCTCACCAGCAGCGATGTAGATGTCGTCAGGGTAGGGTTCTGTGAGTTCGACTCGGTCACCGGATTGGAACTGGGCCTGAAAGGAAAGTGAAGGAAAAAGAAGGGCTGAAAGAAGGATGGATGCTCTCATGGTCTGTTGGTTTAGGGAGTCGTTAAATAACCGAATAATATAGGATTTCGCAAATGACCTCTATCATACCCGGTCTTAAAGGGGAAGCGAAGAGAGATTCATCAAGAGCTTAACTTTGTCTCATGTTCGGAAGCAAAAAAGAGGGTATTGGTCTGGCCTTGTCTGGTGGCGGAGCGCGAGGTTTGGCTCATATTGGGGTGTTACATGGATTGAACGAATTAGGCATACGTCCTTCAAGGGTGTCGGGAGCCAGCGCTGGGTCCTTGGTAGGTCTTCTCTATTGTGCTGGACTCGAACCGCTTCACATGTTGGAACTCATCAAAGACCAGAGTTTCTTCAAGGTCTTTCCAAGGGGAATATCCACATTGGGACTGACGGACCACAGATTGGTCAAGGATTTTCTAATGAAACATGTGGGCGATATAGACTTCAAGGATTTGAAGACACCTCTTTCAGTATCGGTAACGGATATCAATGAAGGAGAATCTGTGATCCTAGAAGAAGGAAAAGTCATTCCTGCAGTGATCGCCTCATCTTCAATTCCTGTTCTTTTCCAACCCATGGACATCAATGGAGCTTTATATGTAGATGGTGGCCTTATGAACAATCTACCTGTTGAGCCTCTCATTGAACGTTGTGAGCAGGTCATAGGAGTGGGCGTCTGCCGTCATGAATATGAGGCCAAAGTAGAAGGTGTAAGAGATATAGGGATACGCAGCTTCCAGTTGGCCATCTGGAACACCATGGAATCCAGAATGAAAGAATGTGACATCGCCTTGGATATCAGGGAAGCTGGTAGTTTCGGCATGTTCGATTTCCACCGAGGGGAGGAACTCTTCAACATAGGTCTCGAAGCCGTGGAGGCCCATAAGGACAATCTTCTAGACCTTCTTGAAGGACGCTGGAACCTTAAGAGGATCTTTACTTAGCAAAACCGTCTCTCTGATCTGATGATGAAAGCGTACTTGAAGTATTCTTCCTGCTGACACCAAGGAGAAGTCCCACCAGAAGCCCTAAGACGAAGCTGATCAATATGAGCAGGATTCGGCTGATGGAGAGGGTCCATATGAAGAATTTCAAGTCAACAATGGCAGTATTCTGAATGGAGACTATCGCTACCAGTAGTGTAAGAAGTATGATGATGAGAACTTTGAATGACATCACGTGTAAGGTGTGAAGTGAGTGTATGTGTCACCTAAAAGATACGCCTTTTGCTAAAATCAAGGACCTTGCACTTGGAATCAAAACGGGTCACTGAACTTCTCATCGGAGAGCATGGGTTCATCTGTAAGGGTTTCCATGAATAACTTCAAAGCCAGCTTGTCTTCCTCGCTCATGTTCATTCTGACAGGGTTACCATTGGGATCCAAAAGGCTGAAATTCAAGTTGGGGTGATCCTGGACCCCCGAATTATAATGCTCGATGACCTCCTCAAGAGTGCTGAATCTACCATCGTGCATGTAAGGGGGCGTCACCGCAATGTTCTTCAGAGATGGCGACTTGAAAGTATTCAAATGATTCGGGTTATTGGTAACACCGAAATACCCTAAATCCTCAGCCTCTTGAACGACATCCAGTCCGTTGGATACAGGTCCCACAGAGATGCTCACAAAGCCTTCCGTGGAATGACAATCGATACAACCTTTTCCTCCCTCTTGAAGAGGCCCTAAGAATAGATTCTTTCCCAGATTCTCTAAATCGGAGAAATTTGGGAAGGGGTCACACTGGCTTTGGACCTGGAGTCTTCCAAGATCATATTTGGATCGATAGCTGACCAAACTCCTTACAAATTGAGCAAGTGCTTTGGCAATGGCTTCTGAATCGGCAATTGGCGCACCAAAACTGGCTTCAAGCAGGTCAGCATAATATGGTAGGTCATTGACTCTGCGAATCAATGTATCTAAACTCAAGCCCATCTCCACCTCATCTTGAATAGGCATAAGGACTTGCTCTTCCAAGGTGTTGGCCCTTTCATCCCAGAAGAACCTTCCCGGTCCAAAATAGGCCGCATTGGCCAAGCTCATGGAATGTCTTCCCGTCTGACCTCCTTCAAATCCTATACTCAGCACATTTGTATCGGAGAAACCATGTTCCTGTTGATGACAAGAGGCGCATGATACTGTTTTGTTTTTACTAAGGTTCTTGTCATAGAAGAGTACACGACCCAGAGTTGCTCCTTCATCGGTCACAGGATTATTCTCTGGAGTGTTGCTAATAAGGTCCAGGGAAGTTTGGAAGGTGCCAATGAAGCCGTTGGTGTAGAAATGATTCGGAAGGTCTGGATCGGAATAATTGAATGGTGTTTCAGGAAGAGAGGGCCCTGAGGAGGGAACGTTTGAATCCAGTGTCCTGACATCCTTTTGACAAGATGTGAACATGAAAGAAAGTACCATCAGCCAGACGATATGTCCTGAATAGCATTTATGATATGTTGACAAGAATCCCATGCAGTCACAAATATAAGCTGTGCATCTGGTTACATACACTTTTAGAGCCATTCAGGGCTTAGCGCATCAGGATCTCCAATCTATAATCGAGTCCTCATCAGCACAGACCATAACGTTGGTCTAAAGAAAACCCAGAATGGTCTAAAGCTGCTTGTTTGGCCTTGACCCAAAGGGTTCACTCTGCCTAACTTTTGAGAGTCTCCCTCCATTGTGTCAATAATTTCAAGTCAATTACAATGGATAATCCAAATTCAGACCTGAGGATAGCCACGTGCTACGAAAGCAAGAGGGTCTTGCTATCCTGTGGCAGCGGTGAGAAGAAGCTCTTCGTCACCATCACCAACCTTTGCGGACAGATCATCCGCCATAGCCTGATGCAATTCCCCTATGAGATGGACATCTCAGACTTCTATCCGGGCAGCTACTTCGTAGAGACCATTGAGAGCCGAATGATCAAAAGGGTGGGCTTCGAAATCAAGAGATGATCGAATGAGCTGGCTCAAAGCGCGCCTTTGACGATCTCCTCTACCACATCAGGATCCAGCAGGGTCGAGGTGTCGCCCAGATTTTCGGCTTCACCTTCAGCCACTTTCCTTAGGATCCTGCGCATTATCTTTCCGCTGCGGGTCTTGGGCAGCCCTGTGACGAACTGGATCTTTTCAGGCTTTGCGATACGGCCTATCTGCTCCACCACGGTCTCTATGATGGAGGCTCTGGCTAGTTCTTCATCCTCAGGAAGGCGGTCGCAGATGACATAAGCATAGATGCCTTGTCCTTTCAACGCGTGTGGATAGCCCACCACGGCTGATTCCACGACCATTTTATTCGTATTGATGGCATCCTCGATCTCGGCCGTGCCAAAGCGGTGTCCGCTCACATTGATGACGTCATCCACACGCCCAATGATACGGTACATACCGTCCTTATCGCGTTTGGCCCCATCCCCGGTGAAGTAGTAGCCCTTGTAATGGCTGAAATACACATTGCGACATCGTTCATGATCACCATAGGTCGTTCGTATCATGGATGGCCAGGGGAAGCGTATGCAGAGGTACCCTTCCATTTGGTTCTCTTCGATCTCTTTACCTTCCTGATCCAGCAATACAGGTTGAATGCCTGGTAAGGGATAACCGGCATGGGTAGGGTTCATGGGGCTCAAGTTCGCGAGTCCTGAGATCATGATGCCCCCTGTTTCTGTCTGCCACCACGTGTCCACGATCGGGCACTTCTGCTTTCCAACATGCAGGTGATACCATTTCCATGCTTCTTCATTGATGGGTTCTCCCACCGTGCCCAAGACCTTGATGGAATCCAAACTATAGCTGAGTACATGGTCGTCTCCATGAGCCATGAGCGCCCTGATGGCAGTGGGAGCGGTATAGAACTGGTTCACACCATGTTTATCACAGACCTGCCAGAACCGTCCTGGGTCAGGATAGGTGGGCACCCCTTCGAACATCAGGGTCGTTGCTCCGCTCAGCAAAGGGCCATAGACGATATATGAATGTCCGGTGATCCAACCGATATCGGCCGTGCACCAATAGATATCGCTCTCTTCATACTGGAAGACGTTCTGAAAACTGTAAGCTGTATAGACCATATACCCACCACAGGTATGGACGACTCCCTTGGGTTTGCCAGTGGATCCAGAGGTGTAAAGGATGAAGAGGACGTCCTCTGAATCCATCACCTCGGCAGGGCATTTGGTGCTTTGACCCTGGATGGCCTCCTCCCACCAGATGTCCCTTCCAGCTTCCATGTGAGGAGCCCAGTCCAGACATTTATAGACAATGACCTTTTCTACACTTGAACAGGATTCAAGTGCCTCGTCTACAACTCGTTTCAATGGGATCTCCTTGGCTCCACGGTTCAGACCATCAGCCGTGAGCACCATTTTTGCTTGCGCGTCATTGATGCGATCGAGAAACCGGCAAAGACTACAGAGTGTATGGCTCCTATCCTCGCACATGCCAATACGGCCACGGTAAGCTCAGGGATCATGGGCATATAGATGACCACACGATCTCCTTTTGTGATCCCTTGGGCTATCAGTGCATTGGCGAATTGACAGACTTTCTCATGTAGCTCTCGATAGGTCCATCGGATGAAATGCTGTTTGGGGTCATTGGGCTCCCAGATGAGCGCGAGCTTGTTTCCGCGTTTCTCCAGATGGCGGTCCAAGCAATTCTCGGTGATGTTGAGCTTTCCGCCAACGAACCACTTGACATCCGGTGTATCGAATTCCCATTCCAGGACTTTGGAATAAGGGGTTCGCCAAAAAAAGGTTTTGGCCACCTCATCCCAGAATTTCTCAGGCTCCCTGATGCTCTGGCTATACTTCTCTTTATACTCTTCAAAGGTTCGAATCCTCAGATCCATCATGTGTGTTCGATTTTATTGAATAGGCTCAAGGTAGAAAAGTCCACCATTCATGCACCACAGTATCCTGAACTGAATTTTAAATACATCCATTATGGATGGCCCTCTGGCTATCCGATTGGGAGTGATTGGTCCTTACTATATCTTCAGATCTACGATTGAGACTATTGATAACCTACAGCTTGAAGTTCGAAGAGCTCCGCGTAAAGACCTTTCTGGCTGAGAAGCTCCTCATGCGTGCCTAGCTCCAGAAGTCTTCCATCCTTGAGGACGAGCACCCTGTCTGCCATACGCACTGTAGAAAAGCGGTGAGAGATGATGATGCTCGTCTTATCCTTGGTCAGGGCGATGAAACGCTGGAAGACCTCATACTCAGCTCGGGCGTCCAAAGCCGATGTGGGTTCGTCCAGAATGATGATCTGCGAATCACTCATGTAAGCACGGGCGAGGGCGACCTTTTGCCATTGCCCTCCACTGAGTTCAACGCCCTGCTTGAAGCGCTTCCCCAGTTCCTGCTCATAGCCTTTGGGGAGACCATCGATGACCTCATTGGCCAGGCTTCGCAATGCGGAATCCTGTATGAGTTCCTCATTCTCCACCTCGCTGATGTTCCCCACGGCAATATTGATGCGCGCAGTGAGATAGTATTTTACAAAGTCTTGGAAGATGGCCCCGAAGAGCTGCTGATATTCCGCTTTATCAAAGTGTCGGATATCCACACCATCCATCAGAATAGACCCTTCGGTGGGCTCATAGAGACGAAGAAGCAATTTGGTCAAAGTCGTCTTTCCAGCCCCATTCTCACCCACCAATGCTAACTTCTCTCCGGCTTTCAGCTCGAAGCTGATGTCCTTCAATACATCCTTATCCATCCCCGGATACCTGAAACTCACCTTCTCAAATCTGATTCCGTGCGTGATACGAGTGGGAGTCGCCCTCCTTTCGAAGCCATTGTCCTTTTCCATATCCATATCAATGAATTCAAAATAGTCCTGCAGATAGAGGGCGTTCTCGGTGATGCTGGTGAATCGGCTGAAGAAGACTTGAAGCTTGTTCCTGAGTCGGTTGAAGGATCCTGCCAGGAAGGTCAACTCCCCGATGCTGACCAAGGCCACCACTGCTTTCATCACAATGAAAAGGTACGCCCCGTAGTAGGCCAGATCACCTATGATGTTGAACACAGCTCCCCAGAATGTACGCTTGATGGTCAGTGTTCGATTGGCCCTATAGTATTTATCCGATATCCTTCGGAAGGTCTCTGAAATGAAATCGGCAAGGCCGAAGAGCTTCACCTCTTTGGCCGTTACATCACTCGCCCCGATCATTCGCATGTAATCCAGTTCCCTGCGCTCAGGGGTCCAACTTTTCTGAAGGGAATAACTCGAACGGCTGTATTTCAACTCATTGATGAACCCAGGAATGATACTCAATGCAAGGAGCAGGATAAGGATAGGGTAGAAGTAGATCAGCGCTCCGATCAGCGAGACGATGGTGATGACATCCTGCACTTGGGAGAGGGCATTGCTCATCAAGGACACTCTTCCGGTGGTCTGCCTGCGGGCACGTTCAAGTTTGTCATAGAACTCTGAATCCTCAAGGTATTCCAGTTCCACTCTGGCCGTTTTCTGGATAAGTTCTATGGAAGATGCATTGGCATATAAGTCACCCAATAAGCCATCGGTCAGACCGATCAGCCGATCGGAAAGGTCAGAGACCAAGGCCAAAGCGAGTTCGATACCGATAAGGAGATAGAGTTGGTCCAATTCCCGTTCACCACTGACGGCAGCCAGTCGGATGACTTCATCGATGATTTCCTTGGCGACCCAAAGCAGTCCGATGGGAAGAAGGGCATTGAGAAGGCGGAGGATGGTATTGATCAAGAACATTCCCCGATGCACCTTGAATACTTTGATCAAGAATCGGGGAAGGAAACGCAGGGCGGAAAAGCTGGACAGCCAGCTGGAGAAGGTGGTCGAATCGTTTTCAGAAGCCATGTGAATGCAGAGTCGGGTCAGAAGAATCTACTCAGGCAATGGTACGATTTCCGAAGGAGACAGAGAGGAATTTAAACTCGTTACCCCTTGATGGGATGATATTCCAAGTTCCTCAAAATTTCACAGGAACCGAATTTGACCAAAGTGAACCAAGGCTATCTATTCACTTGACCGATTCGTATTTATTCCAAAAGGAAGGTATAAAGGACAAACTCGGATAAACGAGGTCAGAAGGAAGATCACAGCAACCAAGGCGGCCACTATACCCCAGAAACTCATTAGCTCTATGGTCCTATTGAATAGCAGATATCCCAGTACCACTGCAATCAGGATTCGAATAATGCGGTCTGCACCGCCCATGTTCTTTCTCATATCACTTTGATTTAAGGGTTCATCTCAGGTCTATACCTGAACTCTTATCAAATCTAGATAGGCCAGAGGACATTAGGGGTAACATCAGTCACCTGCGAGGACGAAGACCACAGGCTTTAGGCTTATCTGGATTTCCCTTAGCCGCTCGCTCAGTTGCTGGTCACCTTTTCTCCGATCCAGAATCACGACCTTTGTGTTGGTCCAAATGGTTTGGGTCGGAAGACGTCAAGAGCATGGAATTCAAAAGCATAGATCCATATAACGCTAAGGTGGTAGGAACCTATCAGACGCTCACTGAAGTGCAAGTGGAACACGCTTTAAGCGCGGCAGACCATGCTTTTCTAGATTGGCGGAAAGTACCTCTGAATGAACGCTGTTTAATGATAGAACGGGCAGGAGAAGTGCTACTGGAGCACATAGAGGACTGTGCACGCATGATCACTTTAGAAATGGGGAAACCCATCACTGAATCGAGAGCAGAAATAAAGAAGTGTGCGACTGTCTGTGCCTATTATGCCACACATGCTGAATGGTTTCTTACCGATAAGATCATTTCCACAGAGGCCTCTGTAAGCATGGTCCAACATGCGCCCCTAGGGACCGTCTTCGCCATCATGCCTTGGAACTTTCCATTCTGGCAGGTCTTCCGATTCGCGGCACCGACTTTGACTGCAGGCAATACCGCAGTGTTGAAACATGCATCCAATGTCTTCGGATGTGCTCTTCTCATAGAAGGGATCTTCAAGAAAGCCGGCTTCCCTGAAGGTGTGTTCCAGAGTCTCATCATCCACCATAACATGACGGAGCAGATCATCGCAAATGAGCATGTGAAGGCCGTAACGTTAACGGGGAGTGAACGGGCCGGATCGGCAGTGGCTGCCTTAGCGGGGAAGTATATCAAGAAGAGCGTCTTGGAGTTGGGTGGAAGCAATGCCTTCATTGTTTGGCCCGATGCCGATATGGATCAGACCATCTCAACGGCTGTCAATGCCAGAATGCTGAACAGTGGTCAGAGCTGTATTGCAGCAAAAAGATTCATCCTTGTAGGAGAAAGCTATGACACTTTCGTTCCCCGTTTCATCCAAGCCGTCAAGGAGCTTAAGTCAGGCGACCCTATGGATGAGGCTAGCCAAGTCGGACCACTGGCTAGAAAAGACCTGGCCGACAAATTGCAAGAACAAGTGCAAGCATCCATCGCGAAAGGAGCAGAGTTGCTCCTTGGTGGAGGGCAGAACGGCTGCTATCATGAACCCACGGTACTGGGGAATGTGACACCGGGTATGCCAGCCTTTGATGAAGAGACTTTCGGTCCCTTGGCGGCAATGATTCGCGCAAAGGATATCGATGAAGCTTTTGAGCTCAGTGAGAAATCACGACTTGGATTAGGTGTGACCGTTTGCACTCGAGACACGGAGAAGGCCTTATCCATGTCCCATATGGTCAGTGATGGGGCTTATTTCATCAATGAGTTGGTGAAGTCCGATGCACGGCTGCCTTTCGGTGGAACCAAATACTCAGGCTACGGACGTGAGCTGTCCAAAGACGGCATTATGGAGTTCGTGAACCGAAAGACCATCTACGTGAAGTGAGGATAAGTTAGAGCCCTTGTCAAGGACTCAGACATGCAAGAGAATTCAAGTCGCCCTCAGGCCATCTCCTTTTCCCTCTTCGCTCTGCGGTATGGGAAGGCATTGAAGATGTTGCGCTTAGCGAATCTGAAAGGCGTAGGAGAGGAGCATAGCTTGCTGTACATCTTCTCAGGTACCCCGAAGTATTCATAGGTCATGCCATTGTTGAAGGTGACTTCCAAAATCTGCTTCTTATGCTGGAAATCTGCCATGGCCGAGCTGGCCAGCATGGCGTTGTACTCATCCAGATCCTTGGCGATGGTCTCAGGAGCGATGCTCTTCAAGAACTCATAGGCTTGGGTGATCTGACGGCTCTTCTCCTCGGCCTCTTTCGCCTTATCATCCCCACTCAGGAACTTATCAGGATGCCATTCCTTGACCAGGTTCCTATAGTTCGTCTTCAGCTCGGCAAGCTGGATAGGACCTTCTACATTGAATAGTTTCTTGTACTCGGTGATGTGTTTCATAAGGCGTCTGAAATAGCGCGCGAAATTAGCCATTCTAAAGCTACCAGTGCAAGATGTGGTCTTAATTCATCTGTACGACATAAGAAGTTGAGCTTTCCCTTTTTACGTCTCACCATGCGAATCCCGTCAGATGGCTTACAGTACATCCCAAGTTACTCCACACCGAAGGCTTTCTAGATATGAAATCTTGAGAAAGGGTTTGCATGTCAGATGGAGATCAGCTACTTTTATTCGTGGAAGTGGATACTTTCAAGCCCGAATCATGAGAACACAAGATTTCATATACAGCGTCTTTAGCTTCTATTTTATAGAATAGGGCGGACTTGGGTTTTCAAAATATCACTGAACAACTTGCGAGTCCTGATCACATCGGGACTCTTTTTTTATGCACTATTGAGAGATCGAGTCATCATACAAGGAGAATTGGGCTGCTATCATGAAGAAGCAGCGGTCAAATATTTCGGAGAGAACGGACAGGAATTCGTGCCAGCACATTCCTTTCCCGTCCTAGCGACACTTTTGGATGAGAATCCCTTTGACCGTATGGCCATCATGGCCATAGAGAACTCGATAGCCGGAAGTCTTCTTCAGAATTACAGAATCCTGAGAGAGCATGAATTCAGAGTGGTGGGAGAGGTCTACCTCCGCATCAAGCACAACCTTATGGCCTTACCTGGTCAATTGCTGAGTGAGATCAAAGAAGTTCATTCACACCCCATGGCACTGTATCAATGCCTCAGTTATCTGGACGACAAAGGTTTGAAGATGGTGGAGTCAGAGGATACCGCACTCAGTGCCAAGCGCATCAGTGAAACTAAGCAAAGGGGCCTAGCAGCCATCGCCAGTAGACGCGCGGCTCTGATCTACGGCTTGGAGATCTTGGACGAGGGAATCGAGACCTCCAAGGTCAACTACACGAGGTTCTTTATCATACAGTCCAAAGAGAGACCCTTCATCCAAGGCTCGTCCAACAAGGCCTCGATTTATCTAAGGGTGGTCGATGGAAGAGGAAAACTCTTGAAAGTCTTGGAGGCCATCGATCGACACCACATCAATCTATCCAAACTGCAGTCTTATCCAGTCTTGGGAGAATTGTCGCGATACTATTTCCACCTCGACCTGGAGTATGATGACATGGCTCAATTCGAGGACTGTGTCAGCGAGTTAAGGACCTGCACGGAGAGCCTGGAGGTCTTAGGAACCTATCTAAAAGCATCGATCCATGATTGAATTTGCACCACGTCTTCAAGGCGTGACCACCTATTATTTCGCGGAGAAGCTGGCTCAGATCAAGGAGATGGAGAAACAAGGTGTTCCAGTCATCAACCTAGGCATAGGAAGTCCGGATCTTCTACCTCCCTCGGAAGTGATTGAGAAATTGAGATCTGTGGCACATGATGCTGGTGTGAACATGTATCAATCGTATCGGTCCCTTCCCACATTGAGAGCGGCTTTCACGGATTGGTATGCCAAGCACTTCAAGGTGACCTTGGATCCTGAGACTGAACTCCTGCCATTGATGGGGTCCAAGGAAGGCATCATGCATATTGCCATGAGCTTTCTGGGCGAAGGAGATCAGGCCTTGGTCCCTGACCCAGGATACCCTGCCTATGCCGCGGCCACAGAGCTCGCTGGGGCAGAGGCACTTTTATATCCCCTAGAAAAGCGCTTGGGTTGGCGGCCAGATCTGTCGGCCCTTTCGAGATTGGACCTGAGCAAAGTGAAGATCATGTGGCTCAATTACCCGAACATGCCAACGGGAGCATTGGCCGATCCAAAATTCTTCGATGAACTCATCGCCTTTGCAAAAGCGAATGACCTCCTTCTATGCCATGACAATCCCTATGCCTTCATTCTGAATGATCATCCCATGAGCATCCTTGAACGACCTGAAGCTTTGGACCACGCAATCGAGCTCAACTCCCTGAGCAAGAGCTATAATATGGCAGGATGGCGGGTAGGATGTCTCGCGGGAAGGAAAGACTATATCGATGGGGTATTGACCTTCAAGAGCAATATGGATTCTGGCATGTATAAGGGCATCCAAGAAGCTGCAGTCCTGGCCCTGCAACAAGACGAAACGTGGTTCACCACCCTCAATGATGAATACAGACAACGGGGGGAATGGGCCTATGGCATCATGGAGCTGTTGGGTTGCAGCTACGAAGCCGATACGGCAGGGCTCTTTGTGTGGGCTGAGATTCCTGAAGAAAAGGGTTTGGCAGAGGCCTACTCCGAAGAGATCCTGATAGCATCCAAAGTGTTCATCACGCCTGGAATGGTCTTCGGGAAGCAAGGAGCCAAGCACCTAAGAATTTCACTGTGCGGCCATATCGATATGTTCAAAGAAGCCCATGAGCGTATCCGTCAGGCGATCGCATCTAAAGACATCCACATCACATCCACCTAAGGCAGATCACATGCAAGACATCAAGAGAACATCGAAATTACAGTCCTGGATATCGACAGGAAGAGGGCCTATCCTCATCAGTGGCCCATGCAGTGCAGAAACGGAAGAGCAGACCTTGGAGACCGCAAGGAGGCTCGCCCTTACTGGAAAGGTCGACTATATCCGAGCAGGTGTATGGAAACCTCGAACACGGCCCGGCTCATTTGAAGGCGTGGGCGTGAAGGCCCTTCCTTGGATGCAAAAGGTCAAGGAGCAGACAGGCCTTCCGGTGACTGTGGAAGTGGCCAATGCCAATCATGTAGACCTCTGTTTGGAATTCGGCATCGACATGCTTTGGATCGGAGCGCGCACCACAGTGAACCCCTTTACCGTTCAAGAAATCGCAGAAGCGTTGAGAGGTGTAGACATCCCGGTCCTCATCAAGAATCCAATCAATGCCGACTTGGCCCTTTGGCTTGGATCCACGGAACGGCTTATACAGTCAGGACTGAAGCGAGTAGGGGCCATCCACAGGGGCTTCTCCAATCTAGGAGAGACCTATTATAGGAACAGGCCTCAATGGCAATTGGCCATAGCCTTCAGGAATGCCATGCCTGAGATTCCCCTGATCTGCGACCCGAGCCACATCTGTGGCAGACGAGATACCCTCCTGAGTGTGTCACAGAAGGCCATGGACCTCGACTTCGATGGCTTGATGCTCGAGTCCCACATCGACCCGGATAAGGCCTGGAGCGATGCGGAACAACAGGTCACACCTGAGGCCTTGGATGAGCTCATCGCTTCCATCATCGTAAGAGAGCCCAAACTAGAGGATGAGCAGGGTCAGACCCAATTGGACCTTTTACGAGAGCAGATCAATCACATCGATGATGAACTGCTGAACCTCTTGAGCAACAGAATGCAAGTGGCCAGAGAGATAGGTAGGTTCAAGAAATCGAATAACATCACTATCCTTCAGAAAGCACGTTGGAATGAGATCATGGACAAAGGAGCCCATTATGCAAATGCACATGGTCTGAGCGAGGCCTTCATGATAGCCTATTTGCAGAGCGTGCATGATGAGAGCATAACGCAACAAGAGCGTGTGATGAACGGATAGAACAGGTTGCCTATCGAATCGGAAAAGTTCAGCAAAGGAGCAGAGTGACTAGCACAGCTTATCATTATCTGCGCATACTTGAATGTCATTCCATCTCACAACACGACCTTTACCCACAAATCTCAGCAAATGAAGATCACCTTCTTAGGGCTCGGTATCATGGGCTCACGCATGGCCATTAACCTTATAGAAAAAGGGGCCGAGCTCACCATTTGGTATAGGAATCAAGGGGCCACCAAAGTATTTGAGAACAGGGGCGTCACCATAGCGACATCAGCACATGAAGCCGTGAAGGAGGCCGACATCGTGTTCTCCATGCTCTCCAATCCGGAGGCGGTGGAAGCCATCTTCTTCGGAGATGAAGGTATCCTCAATGCAATGAAGAAAGGCGCTATCTGGGCGGACTCCTCCACTGTGAATCCCTCGTTCAGCAGACGCTCTGGGGAAGAAGCCCATACACGTGGTATCCGATTCATGGATGCACCCGTGGCAGGCTCCAAGGCTGTAGCTGCCGAAGGGAGTTTGGTCTTCTTCTGTGGCGCAGAGAAAGTGGTCTACGAGACATGCCTTCCCTATATCGAGATGATGGGTTCCAAGGGCATGCACCTTGGCAAAGTAGGGCAGGGGGCCGCGTTGAAGATGTTGATCAATGTGATGTTGGCTCAGAGCATGGTCATTTTCTCCGAAGCCGTTTTATTGGGAGAGAAGCTCGACCTAGATAGGGATATGCTCTTGAGCATGCTACCCAATCTGCCCGTCATAGCCCCTTTCACTGCGCATAAGGCCGCAGCCATGCGCTCAGGGGATTTCAGTGATGTGCATTTCCCCTTGGAACATATGCACAAGGACGTGCATCTGGCGACCGTCACCGCATATGCGGTAGGTCAGCCTATGTACATGGCCAATGCAGCGAAGGAGCTCTTCGCCAGTGCCAAACAAGCCGGAAAGGGACGCTTGGACTTCGGGGCGATCTATGGGCATTTGAAGGAATCCTGATTCCATTCTCATTCGATCAGCTAAGGACGACTGTCAGCGGAACAGTAGTAGTGGATTGTAACAACGGAGATGGCATTCCGGTGTTCGATCAGCCAGTGCCTATTGTGATCGATGCTACAGTAAATCAGGATATGAACGTTCTCACAGCCAATAGCGCTGGATTGAGCTATCAGTGGGTGGACTGTGACAATGGCAACGCAGAGATCCTCGGGGCCAATGATCAAAGCTTCATCGCTGAGACCAGCGGAAATTATGCCGTGATGATCACCAACAGCGATTGCACCGTGATGTCAGAGTGTTTCCCAGTGACCGTGGTCGGATTGGGCGAAACGGAACGTATGGAATTCAGTTATTTCCCAAATCCAGTCGAGGACGTTCTGACCGTTGAATTGAACAAGGAGTATGGCAATGTGATTGTCCGAATCCATAGCCTCAGCGGAAGTTTGGTCCTTGAAGAGAATCCTGTGGCCAATGACCGTATTCTCTTGGATTGTTCAGACCTGGAGTCTGGATTCTATGTAGTGACCATCATCACAGACAAGGGAATGAATAATGCACCTTTGGTCATCAGGTGATAGATAGTATGAAAAGGGCTCTGAACTGACAAGAGGACGGTCAGAGCCCTTTATTTACTCGAACCTCATTGTCTTATAATTGATATTATGTTAATAATGAATTTCGGACCTCCTCCCAGATACTGAGCCCTTAGGCTATACTGAGCTTCACCAATGGCCACAATAAACATTTATACCTACTCAATACCATCTATCAAATTCTAAAACATGAACCTATGAAACACCTTTTTTTATGTTGTCTTTCCGAACCTATATGGACAGAGAATCGTACCCAAACTGCCAGAAACCAAATTGGGTATTCTACTGCACCCTGATCACCGGTTGAAGCTTGTAATTTCCATTACCCTGCTGACGCACAGATGCATTGGAATCGAAATCGAGGACCAAAGAATCCAAGGCTTCAATGTAGATAGCAGGATTCAGTTTCACTTTCAATGCAGACTGCGATCCACTCGGAATGCTGAGTTCATACCAAACACTATCTACCAAGATCTTATTCATATCCCCTAAGATCATTCTGATCTCTTTCACACTATCTCCAAGGAATGTTCCGCTAGCGACCAAAGAATCCTCACCAAACTGTAGCGTGACGAGATCATATATTCCTGCATTGGTCTCCAGATCGAACCATGAATTGCTACTATCACCATCC
>JAQCAN010000263.1 GCA_027621335.1 Bacteroidota bacterium | reverse complement strand
CCTTCCAATTGGTAAATGGAGCAGGAACAGTTCTCGAATCCGGAGTCTTCGATATTTCCATTTCAGGTTTGAATGTGGTCGATTTGGGTTGGGAGGTTCCTGTTGGAACTGAAATGAGTCTCAGGTGTACTCAGAACAACCTCTTCAGGAATAGCAGCGGTGTATCCTACCCTTATCCAATAGGAGACGTAGGCGTCTTGTACGACAGCCCATTCGGAACAACCTATTACTATTATTTCTATGACTGGAAGATCACCATAGGCGAGACCTCATGCGAGTCTGACCTCGTTCCTCTGAACGTCTCAGTGGTCACAGGTATTGAAGAGATCGATGGGCTTGAAGGGTTGAGTATTTTCCCTAATCCAGTGAAAGAAGAATTGAATCTACAAATGGAGTTTTCCCTGTCTCAGGATATGATTCTGGATATAAAGGATATAGCGGGAAGAACCGTGAAGAGCGATCGCGTAAAGAGCGGAAGCACAGGTATGATGACACAGATCATCGATGTCAAGGAATTGGCTCCTGGTGCCTACCAATTGGTGCTCTCTTCTGAGAAAGGTCAGGTATCACAGAAATTCATCAAAGAATAATCTGAGAGATTCATTCTCCACCCATTTTGGAACGGCTCTTGTGCGTAACATTGCACAAGAGCCGTTCGCGTTTTATCATGTTCAGATTGTCCTTTCTATTCTTGTTCACTCTTGGTTCCTTGGCCATCATCGGTCAAGGCGACTGTCAAGTGACGGTGCAGGAAAACATCGATTTGAACTATCTCAAGAATGGAGCCTTATTGGTAAGGCTCCAGACCAGGAATCCCAGCATCGCTGCTCTCAAAGAAAGGGGCATGGAAGATAAGGCTTTGATCCTGGAGCAAGAGCAAGCCGCTGAGAACAAAGAGCTTATACGGGCCTTCAAACAAGAATATCGATTCAGTCCTGTCTATTTCTTCTTCAATACAGAAACGGATCAACTGCTGGATGGAAACTATGGTCTCATAACCCTTGTGAATGACAGTCTCCAAGCGGATGAGACCATTTCTTTTCCAGAAGGGAACTTCTTGATAGCAGAGTTGAGCTATCTCAAATATCCCGGGGAAAACAGAACTGGTTTCCATGCGCTCATCCTCAAGGATGCATGCCTCAAACAGCTAAACAAGCCTTTCCCCTATTTTTCAAGAACCTTCAAATCCCTCGGTTTTCGGAAGACGGACGAAGTTGTTAGGATATTGGAGACTAAATTGAGGAAATACGAGGAGCGACTACAAAAGTGACCTCAAGCGCTGATCTTGACGCGATATGCGCTGTGGGCTCTGAGATTCAATACTGTATTATCACTAAAAATGAGGTATTGGCCTTTAATGCCCATAAGGTGCTTGTCAATACTCGGGGAACTGTCTAATTTCAGACTAGTCACCTTAACGGGGTAACTCTCCACTGGAAATTTGATATCCAATCGTTCCTCATGATCCAAGATGAACTGTTGGAGATCTTCTGGAATCAAAGGCAGTACCTCAGCCCTCTTCTCCTCCAAACTCATGGAATTCGTATGCTGCCCAAGAAGCATATGCCTCCAATTGGTCTTATCGGTCAAGTGGGCTTTCAACGCCACCTCTATCAATCCTGCGGCTTGGCGATATGGAGTCAAAGCGATAGGAAAGGCAGAGACCGCCCCTTGGTCCACCCACCGAGACGGTACATTCTGTGCTCTTGTTACGCCCACTTTGATATCCGATGTAAGTGAGAGGTAGGTATAGTGTGGGGTGAGATGATGTTCCCTTTCCCAAGCCTCATCGCGCAGTGCGATACCTTCGTGTATTCGGCTCAATTCGGGACGGATGATGCTCTCAGTCGCCAAGGGAGAATCCAACCAAGCTTTGTAACTCATCCCTTCGCCATACGTCTTCTTGACGACCTGACCAGTAACCCTGCAGTGAATCAATCCCTGGAATTCCAGACGGATATCTTGCCCAACTAGATCATTCATATGAACCTCTTCCTTATACTCCAAGACATCGAACAAAGGCAGGTTGTATTGGGCCACCCCATCTTTTAGAGATGTACTCATTTTTCTGATATTCCCTTCCCATTCCATGCGTACAAAGGAAACAAAACCTCTTTCAACAAGTGACTGAACAGTGCTTGTTCATGATATCTTTGACCACATGCAGCATTCCTCGAAGTTCATAGAGGCCGCAGTGGACCAAATGGCGTCCCTTAGTGGCATAGGACGTAAGACGGCACTCAGATTGGTCCTTGAATTGGTCAAGAGGGATAAGGAGCGCGTGGAGCGCTTCGCCAACTCTTTTACTGACCTTAAGGAGCATATACACTTCTGTGAGTCCTGCTATAATCTCTCCGATGAGATACGTTGCAGGATTTGTACCAATCCAAATCGCGACCAATCGATGATATGTGTGGTGGAGGACATCCGTGATGTCATGGCTATAGAAAGCACCCAGCATTATAAGGGCTTGTACCATGTCCTTGGAGGTCGTATCTCCCCTATGGATGGTATAGGCCCTGACGACCTCACCTTTGGGTCCCTGTTCAAGAGAGTGCAGGCCTTTGGAGAGGGCTTGGAACTCATCCTGGGCCTAAGTGCCACTATGGAAGGAGACACCAGTGCCTTCTACATCTACCAGAACATCAAGGACTCTCCCACCAAGCTGAGCACCATTGCCCGAGGTATAGGGGTAGGTACCGAACTCGAATATGCGGATGAAGTCACACTTGGCCGTTCCATTATGAACCGCACACCCTTCGAGTTGAGCCTAAGCCGTCCATGAAGCTCTCTGTTATCATAGTCAATTATAATGTCGAGTACTTCTTAGAGCAGTGCCTTCTTTCTGTTCAGAAGGCCTTGAGGGGAATAGAAGGTGAGGTCATTGTAGTAGACAATGCATCGGTGGACGGTAGCCTGGATATGCTCAGAAGCCGTTTCCCTGGAATCAGACTGATCGCCAACAAGGAGAACATGGGATTCTCAGTGGCCAACAATCAGGGCATCAAGATCTCCGAAGGTGACTATGTCCTCCTTTTGAATCCGGACACCTTGGTGGAAGAGGAGACCTTCAAAACCTGTGTAGATTTCTTGGACAGCCATCCCAAGGCAGGTGGCCTGGGTGTGCAGATGATCGATGGCAAAGGGAACTTCCTTCCTGAGAGTAAGCGTGGACTTCCCACTCCATCCGTGGCCTTCTATAAG
>JAQCAN010000262.1 GCA_027621335.1 Bacteroidota bacterium | reverse complement strand
CTATCTCCGCCCTGTATTTTAAAAAAGTCCGTCACTGGATTGGGGGAAACGTGGATTTCCGTGTCACTATCGAACCATATTGCCTCGGTCCCTAATTTCTCAGAGACTCCGCTGAAATCCACCTGAGTCAGACTGTAATAGTTCCATCCTTGAGAAGGTTCAGTATGAATGTATTCATAGGTGGAGACATGGCTTGCATCCCCCTGACCAGATTCTGTATGGATCTGATGGAATTGCATTCCGCCCGAAGAGTGTTCGATACGGAACATGGCATTGTTGAGCTCTGAGGCCGTGGTCCATTGACACAAAGCCGACCCCTCCTCCTTGGTCACGCGGAAGGAGAGCAATTCCACAGGAAGAGGATTGAAGGTCGTATTACCAAAGGTGAAGAGTCCATAGCCTGTGAATGGGTCACTTGTAATCTCTCCTGAACCAATGCCTGTCCCTCCATCGGTGGTTCCGATGTTCTCCCACTGGTTGGTGGAAGCCTTCAGAACCCTTAACCCATCAGGATCCTCTACTCCATCATCCGTACCATTGATGTCATATTCCAAGGTGACAACGAAGGAGTCCATGGCATCTAAGCCTGGATTCTGCAGATCCCACCATCTCACCTGTCAGATATTTGGGATGACCTCAGGTGTTTGAATCACCCCAAAGCCTAAATCAGCAGCTGACTCTTGGAACATCTCCACTCTGAGAGTATCCCTTTGATAACTAGATTGTGCACTAAGAAGGGTCAATCTCCGTAATGAGTTCTTCTTTCCCACAGGGAAGACCATTTCGTCCGAAGTACTCGAATTCACTCTCGATAGAGGTCCATCCACGAAGGATGAAGGTAGCCCTGAAGGCATATTGCTCATAGCCGCCCCATGAATCACCACTGCACCTGAATCCACTACCATTTCATGCACGATAGTGGGGTTCACACGGTCTCTAGTCACAAGGTCACCGGAGACCAATCTCAGCGTATCTGTAATGAAATAGTCCACTTCATCACCTCCGAACGACATAAAATGAACATCGGCCAAAGCGTTCGAATCATTGAGCAGATTATTATTCTCAATGATCAGTGTATGGAAAGTGGTTCTATTTCCAAGCGTTTCAACGCTGTTTCCTCTGATCTCCTGACGTACTTCTCCATTCATTTTCACAGAAATAGAAGACCCCACATTGCTAGGTCGGAAGTCACCATAGTTCTCAAAATTGCCTTTCACAACCAATTGGATGAGTCCACCACTTGGAGCAGCAGCTAATGTGGACGTGTCCCTACCAATCAAGATATCATTGAAAACGAAACTACCCGTAGCCATCGGATTGCTGATGGAATAGAGATTCGGAGAAGAGACATCTCCTCGTGTTCCAATGTCCAGGGTTCCCCCGTTGGCATCCGAAAAATCCAGTTCGCCATGGTTGGTCAATGAGCCATACTGCAACTCAATCTGAGCAGAACCCACCGCTGGCCCGTGAAACGTACTTCCTGAAGTTATCGTTATATCTGAGAAACGGGCCAACTCTTTGAAAAGGCTGCTAGCCTCGTAGGTCACATTGCCATCCATGACCCATGAGAGCCTCCTGAGGTTGTAATCCGTTCCACCGATTTCAGGATTGCTATCTATGCGCCCCTCATTGTAAATATGGCTGTTGGAACCATTCAAAGTGAGGGTAGAAAGCACTGGGCCTGAAGTGTTGTCAGCTGGAAGTAAGGCCGAACCTTGTCCAACGACCAAATTCCTAGTCACAGTCAGACTACCATTGATGAGCACACGATTCGCTATCTCATTGTTATCGTACAGATGATTGACCGGTGCGTTATCATTATTGTCAGTGCTGTTGTCATTCACTGTAAAGTCGAAGAACGACTCGGGCCCAATCAATACATACCCTCCGGCACCAGGTGTTGACACATCCTGATGATAGGTGAAACTCCTTGCCGCAAAGGGGGCTGTTGCCGTTCCATTGTCGGTATTCACAACAGAGTAGTAGTATACAGGATATACATTGTTGACCAATTCAGCGACCGCATTCAAAGGTGAAGTAGGGTTGTTTTGTGGCACAGGTGCATACATACCATTGTTCCCTGGACCATTGTTGTAGAGCTTATAGCCAAACCAATTGAAAGCTGCCGGTCTATCGTTATTGTTGGTGACATCATCCCAGAGCATGGAGAACTCTATGACTACCCCATTGGCAAACACACTCGCTACGTTTCCCTCAATGCCCCCCAACTACCATTGCCATCCGCGTAGCGGTACTCGTTATAATCACTGCGCACATAAATGACGATATCGCTCCGTATGGGATAGTGGAATCGTGTTCCATCATAATCGCTTGTGGGCCATGTGACCGAACCTAGGCCATTACCTCCCCCATTCACAGGGATGACAGGGTTCACGTCCATGTAGATGATTGCTCCTTCAAAGACATTGGCTCCGCTTATCGCGAAATAGATGCGGTCATTATCCCAATTGCAATACCAAGTGATGGCTGCGGATGTTTCCTGAGTCAACCCTGTCCCGTATTCATTGGTATTGATGACGCCATCGGCCACTGGGGCAGGACTGATGAATTGCCCTGATAATAAAAGGCAAGTATAACAGGCAAGAACAGTTGTCAGAATTCGTGTCAACGGTACACTTTGTCGCCTAAAAGTAAAGAATCTATAGAGATCCCACCAAAAGGAAAAATGGCACGTCAATCACACATTGAAGCGGAAGTGCATCACATCTCCATCCTGGACGACATACTCCTTACCTTCCACTCCCATCTTACCTGCTTCCTTCACGGCAGCCTCAGAACGATATTTCACATAATCCTCATAATGGATCACCTCTGCTCTTATGAATCCTTTCTCGAAATCACTGTGAATCACCCCTGCTGCTACAGGAGCCTTGGTCCCCTTCTTGATGGTCCATGCTCGCACTTCTTTAACTCCTGCAGTGAAATAGGTCTCCAATTCCAATAACCGATATGCGGACTGGATCAAACGATTCACACCAGCCTCCTGTAAGCCAAGGTCGTTCAAGAATTCCTTCTTATCCTCGAAGGTTTCCAACTCGGCAATATCCGCCTCGATACCAACTCCTAGAATGAGCACCTCAGCATTCTCATTGGCTACTGCTGTCATAACGGCTTCAGTATATTGATTGCCAGCGACTACTGAGGCTTCATCCACGTTACAGACATAGAGTACTGGCTTATTGGTCAAGAGTTTGACGTCCTTGAC
>JAQCAN010000261.1 GCA_027621335.1 Bacteroidota bacterium | reverse complement strand
AGCCAAGCTGAGGAAGATAGCTGAGGAAATGCTTTCCGACTTGGATAAGGAGACGGTGGACTTTGAGCCCAACTTCGATGATTCGCTAACAGAGCCGACTGTCCTTCCTACCCGCATACCGACCTTATTGATCAATGGGGCCAGTGGAATCGCGGTAGGTATGGCGACCAATATGCCCCCTCACAACCTCTCTGAAGTCATAGATGCAACAATCGCTTATATAGACAACAGAGAAATAGACATTGAGGGGCTCATGCAGCATGTCAAAGCTCCAGATTTCCCAACAGGAGGCACCATATACGGGTATGATGGCGTGAAAGAGGCCTTCATGACAGGTCGCGGCCGAATAGTCATGAGAGGAAAAGCGAGGATTGAGGAGGCCAAGTCAGGTAAGGAGGTCATCATAGTGGAGGAGATTCCCTATCAGGTGAACAAAGCTGACATGATCAAAAAGACTGCTGACTTGGTCAACGAGAAGAAGATCGAAGGCATCTCCGATATCAGGGATGAATCGGATAGGAATGGAATGCGCATCGTTTATGAGCTCAAGCGTGACGCGATGCCTAATGTTGTCTTGAATAAGCTTTATAAATACACGGCTCTCCAGACTTCTTTCAGTGTGAATAACATTGCGCTGGTAAAGGGTAGGCCTCAATTGCTGAATCTCAAGGAGATCATTGCAGAGTTTGTTGAGCACCGTCATGATGTAGTAGTCCGTAGAACGAAATATGAACTCAGAAAAGCTCAGGAAAGGGCTCATATCCTAGAAGGTTTACTCATCGCTTTGGATAATCTGGATGAGGTCATAACCCTTATCAGGGCCTCCAAGAATCCGGAAGATGCGCGCTTGGGTCTTGAGAAGCGTTTCGAATTGTCCGAGATCCAAGCACGTGCGATTCTGGATATGAGGCTCCAGAAGCTTACTGGACTGGAAAGGGATAAGGTAAGGGAAGAGCATGATGAATTGATGAAGACCATCCAGCGCCTTATGGATATCCTTGGTTCAGAAGACATCCGGATGCAGGTCATCAAGGATGAGCTTGCTGAAATGAAGGAGAAGTATGGTGATGAGCGTAGGACGTTGATCGAGTACAGCGGAGCTGATTTCAGAGTGGAAGACATGATTGCTGATGAATCGGTCATTATCACAATATCCCATTTGGGCTACATCAAGCGTACCTCTTTGACAGAGTATAGGACTCAATCCAGAGGAGGCGTGGGCAGCAAGGCCAGTACTACCCGGAACGAAGACTTCTTGGAGCACATCTTCGTAGCCACGAACCATAATTACCTTCTCGTATTCACTCAGAAAGGTAAGTGCTATTGGATGAGGATCTATGAGATTCCTGAAGGCAATAAAACCTCCAAGGGTCGGGCTATCCAGAATCTTATCAATATTGATTCTGATGACAAGATCATGGCTTACATCAACGTCACCGACTTAAAGGATGAAGAGTATTTGAAGAACAACTTCATCGTGATGTGCACCAAAAAGGGCATCATAAAGAAGACCCTGTTAGAGGCATATTCCAGGCCGAGACAGAATGGAATCAATGCCATAAGTGTAAGGGAGGGAGATGAATTGCTTGAAGCGAGACTGACCTCTGGAAATGACGAGATCGTAATGGCTACCAAAGAAGGTCGTGCTATTCGTTTCAATGAGAGTAAAGTGAGGCCAATGGGCAGGACGGCCTCTGGTGTGAAGGGGGTCAATCTTCAGGGGCCGAAAGATGAGGTCGTAGGAATGGTATGCATTGCAGATGCAGATCAGACCATACTAGTAGTCTCTGAGAATGGTTTTGGAAAGCGGACCTACTTGAATGATCCAGAGGACGGAGAGCCTGTATACCGTGTGACCAATAGAGGTGGAAAAGGAGTGAAGACCATGTCCATCACCGATAAGACTGGAAAACTCATAGCTATCAAGCAGGTCACTGAGGATGAACAGTTGATGATCATCAACAAATCAGGAGTGGCCATTCGTATGGATGTGGCTGAAATGAGGGTCATGGGACGAGCCACACAAGGTGTCAGACTCATCAACCTTAAGGCTAAAGACGAAATCGCTGCAGTCACCAAAATAGCTCTTGAGCATATCGAGAATGAGAATAATGTGAGTTTAGAGGAAGATGAAAATCTGGGGGATAGCAGTGACTCGGAAGAGAATGGCAAGTCATTTGATAACCCAGATGAAAATTGATTTACTATAAACCATAACACATGATTTTGACTCAACGCATATCGACACTCCTCTTGGTCTTGGGAATTTCCTTGATGACCGTTGGACAGAGCAGTAACGTGACCAACGCCAAGTTTTCTTACGATGCGGCTTACCTCAAGACCCAAACTCAAGATTTCGCTGGGGCTGCCAAGGATCTGACTGAGGCTATAGATGAAATAGAGCCTGCCCTTACCAATGAGAAGACCATGACCAAGGAGAAGACTTGGAGATACCGTGGGATGATCTACGAATTGGTGAGTAGGCATCTTGACCAGGAGGCTATCGCTTCATTAGTCAATGATCCTGTTGGGCTGGCCTATGATAGCTATAAGAAGGCTTTGGAGCTGGATGTCAAAGGGGCTTACGAGGCAGAGAATTCAAGAGGACTGGATGTAATGAGAAGCATTGCTCTGAATACAGGAGTGAAGAACTACAATGACGAGAACTTTGGTTCGGCTTTTTCCATGTTCAGTAAAGCTGCAATGATCGCTGAATCCAAGGGTATCACTGATACGCTTGCCATCTACAATGCTGCGCTGTCAGCAGATAGAGGCGGAGATAAGGAGGGTGCTTTGTTGTACTACCAAAAGAGTTTGGATGCCGGAATGCCGGAACCTGCGATCTTTCAATTCATGTCCACCATTCATAGGAATGCTGGAGATACGGCAATGGCAGAGCAGGTTATCATGAATGGAAGAGAGGCTTTTCCTTCTGATCAAGGACTACTCATAGAGGAGGTGAACATCTACCTTGGCAAAGGGCAAATGGAGAAAGCCTTGAAGAACTTGGAATTGACTGTTGCGCAGGATCCCGAGAATGCCACACTTCAATACAGCGTGGGAAGTGTCTATGACAACTTAGGTAACATAGAGAAAGCTAGGGAGGCCTATGCTAAGGCAATCTCCCTAGATGCGAATTATTTCGATCCGCAGTACAACATGGGAGCGACCTATTATAATGAGGCGGTGGAACTCATCAACAAGGCCAATCAGATACCACCTAATAAGATCAAGGAATACAAT
>JAQCAN010000260.1 GCA_027621335.1 Bacteroidota bacterium | reverse complement strand
TGATTAATGGACCGCGAATATCGCAATCCTGTCCCGATGACTTGCTCAAATGCCCTGTGAACTTGGAAAAATACCCTGAAAAGGTCAAGAACTTTGTTTGCTCAAAAAGGAATGGAAGACCATCAAAGCCCACAGCAGATGAACCTGTCCAGCAATCTGCCCTTTAGAGAGAGCTTCATCGAGTGCATTCAGATAGCCCACTTGGAAGAGCCCACTGGAGGCCAATCGCCCATCTGATAATACGCTATGCATACGCTGGTATAGCGGCCCCTTGAACCAGTGTTCCAAAGGCACTTCGAAGCCCTTCTTCTTCCGCTCGAAGATCTCCGCAGGGAGCAAGTCGGCAAAGCTTGCTTTCAGGATGAACTTTCCCTGTCCGGGCCTCAGGCGCTCTGAGGCCCTCAAGCTATGGGCGAAATTCACCACCTCATGATCCAGGAAAGGCACGCGCACTTCCAGGCTGTTGGCCATGCTCATGCGGTCCACCTTTACCAACATGTCATTGGGCAGCACCAGCTGAGTTTCGCCCCGGAGCATGGCTTCCATGCTGGCTTCTTGAGGGAGATAAGCCTGCTTGGCTTCATTGGCTTGTCCAAAGACCTCGGGGCTGAGCAATTGCTGCAGGGTCTTGGCATCGGTCCAACGGCTCCACGCCCAGAAACGTTCCTGAGCAGGGAGCTTGGCCACATCCAAGTAGCGACCCAGTTGTCGGCTGGCATTGCCCAGGCGGCTGCTATGAGAGCTGGGGATGAGGGACCAGATAGGCCGACTCATTCTGAACAGGCTATCGGACCAAGGTGTGTTGAAAGCCCTGAGATGGGCCTGGTGCTTGTTATAGCCTCCGAAAAGTTCATCGGCCCCATCACCTGAGAGAGCCACGGTGACTTCTTGCCGTGCAAAATGACAGAGGGCATGGACCGCTATGGCTGAGGAATCGGCAAAGGGCTCATCGATATAGTCCAACACGGCATCCAGTGAATGCAACAATTCCTCCTCATGGATGTGCAAGGTGCGGTGATCCGACCCGATATGATCAGCCACCTGCTCGGCATACTGGCTCTCATCGAAATAGCCTTGATCACGGAAGCCGATGCTGAAAGTCTTCAGATTCTTTTTCTGCTTTACCGCTAGGGCGGCTATGATGCTGGAGTCCACTCCACCGCTTAGGAAGGATCCTAAAGGCACATCCGAGACCATGCGCCTTTCCACAGACGTTTCCATCAGGCTGTAGAGCGTGGTGTGGATATCTGAAATCCGTTTTGAAGAAGGGCGCGCTATCTGGAAATAGCGCTCTATGGTAGTGATTCCTTTGGAATGCCTCAGGTAATGTCCGGGCAGCAATTGCTTAACGGAGAGATTGGCTGTGTGAGGAGCGGGGATGTAATTTAGTTGAAAGAAAAGGTCCACACCAATGGGGTCGATGTCGCTTGATCCCAAAAGGGGGGAGAGGGCTTTCATCTCTGAGCCAAAAGAGATGCTTCCTTCAGAATCTGAATAGTAGAGGGGTTTGATGCCCAATCGGTCCCTCACCAAGAGCAATTCGTCTTTCTGGGCGTCATAGAAGGCGAAGGCGAAGAAGCCATTCAGTCGCTTCAGTCCTTCCACGCCTTCTTTTATCAGGAGATGGAGCAGCACCTCCGTATCTCCGCTCGACTGGAATACCAGACCTTCGGCCTCAAGCTCCTCACGAATGGTGCGGTAATTGTAAATCTCTCCGTTGAAGACGATGCTGTAGCGTCCGCTGGGGTCCTGCATGGGCTGGTCGGAGGCGGCAGAAGTGTCAATGATGGAGAGGCGGGCATGCCCAAGACAAGCCTTTCCAGTAAGTATGAACGCTTGCCTGTCAGGACCACGCAAGGAGAGCGCCTCGAGCGAAGCTGAAAGATCAGCACCTTCAGCCCTTGGTCCATGAATACCCACTATTCCGCACATGCGGCTAAATTAGAACGATGAACCTGAAGATCCTCACCCTTATCCTACTTCTCCCCACAGGGCTTTGCGCGCAGCTGGAGAACCAGGTTAATGCCTTGGTCAAGGAATCGGGTATGGCGCCTGGTCAGCTGTGCTTCAAGGCCGTGGACCTGGCCTCTGGGACCATCGCCAGCCATGATCCTGAAAAGCGTATTCGCCCAGCCTCCACTCTGAAAGTCCTGACCTGCTATGCGGCCATGGATGTCCTAGGCCCTGACCATGTCTTCCTCACCCGCGTGGGTGCTAGTGGCCGTGTGAATGCTGAGGGGGTGCTCATCGGGAACTTGATAATAGAAGCAGGGGGCGACCCGGCCTTGGGCAGTGAGAATTTCAAAGAGGCCTATGGCGCAGCTCCACTGATTAGCCAAGTGGCTATGGCCCTCAGGCAAGCAGGAGTGAAGACCATCCAAGGGAGCATCTGCATCGATGAGTCCATCTACGAAGGGCCGGATATCCCTGAGGACTGGACTTGGCAGGACATGGGGAACTACTACGCGGCAGGTGCTCATGCCTTCAGCTACCAAGAGAACATGTTCACTGTGGAATTGCAGAGCGGGCCACAGGCCGGCAGCCTGACCGCGCTTCGTAAGGTGAGTCCAGAACTACCAGGAGTCTATATGGTCAATGAGGTACGGGCAGCCACCATCAGTGGTGATGAGGCCTATTTCTATAGCGCTCCGCAAATGACTGTTATGACCATCAGAGGGGAAATTCCCCTCTCCCAGAAAGCCTTCACGGTAAAAGGAGCCATGCCTCATCCCGCTGCGGTATTCAAGGCCCAATTGGAATCCAGTTTAGAGAAGATGGGCATCATCTGCTTAGGTGTGTCAACTGATGAAAAAGTCGCCAAAGATGCAGAGGGAAGCATCATGGTGGAAGAGTATCTGCGTTGGGAGTCGCCTCGCTTGGAAGAACTGATAGCTCATACACTTTTAACGAGTGACAACCTCTATGCCGAGCACTTCACACGGCATATCGCTTTGGCTCTTGGAGCGAATGGTAGCCTGAGTGAAGGCGTTGATGCCATCACAGCTTGGGCACAGGAGAAGGGTATGGACATCTCTGCTATTCAGATCAAAGATGGGAGCGGCCTTTCACGTTCCAATGCCGTCACAGCGGATTTCATGGTGGATCTCTTGAGCCATTTAACAGTGGAAAGCTATTTCCCAGAGTTCTCCCTAGGACTTTCCATCGCAGGTCGCACCGGAGGAATGAAACGTATCGGGAAAGGCACGTCCATCGAGGGCAGGCTCATAGGTAAGAGTGGCTACATCGAAGGAGCGAGGGGATA
>JAQCAN010000259.1 GCA_027621335.1 Bacteroidota bacterium | reverse complement strand
ATAGTGCCGGAGAATTGGCTGGAATAGGACTCAGGATACCCTTGCTCGGGGAGCTCACTAACTCAGGAATCACCACAGGAACGGAATTGCAGTCTTATCCTGGGTCCAAACTTGGACAGGAAGTTGAATATCTTTTAAAGAAGATTGAAGGGACTTCAGAAAATGCTAAGTGCATCTCTGTGACCTCAAGCGGTGGAACAGAAGGAAAGACCTTTGTGTCTTCCATGATGGCCGTCAGATGGGCTAGGAGTGGAGAACGGGTGCTTCTTGTAGATGGCAATCTCGTAGCTCCTCACCTCCATGAACACTTCGGACGGAAACTCGGAAGTGGTCTTGTTGAAGTGATGGCTGGCAGTGTTTCCTTAGAGGATGCTATCCAGAACACCTCAGTGGATAATGTGGAACTATTGACCGCTGGATCACAGAGCTCGTTTAAGAATTGGAACGGTGAGAAGTTCGCTAGACTGATTGCTGAGGCAAGTTCGAGATATGATAAAGTGATTATCGATACTGCGCCCTATGCTGAAGTCAGTGAGGTTATGGATGCCCTTGCAAGCAGCGGCTATGTCCTGATCGTAGCGAGAAGGGGAGTCACCATGAGGAAAGACATAGAAGACCTGGACGAATTGAAATCCAATGGATTGAGCTTGCCTGAAACAGGTCTGGTGCTGACGGATTCTTTCGAGGAAGAAGTCACCTGGAATCCGTTTAAGAAGCAGAGCAAATACTTCGATGACAAACACCTGTCCTTTACTGGAAAACTCTTGAGGTTGTTCAAGAAAGTATAACATGTCGTGCGGATCCTCTTTCTTACAACTCAGCTTCCTTACCCGCCCAAAAGTGGAGGACTCATCAAGTCTTGGAGACTTCTTGAGCATTGGTCAAGGGTCTTTGAAGTCGGACTGATGCACCCATTGAAGCAAGGTGATAAGGATTACTTGTCTGACTTTCTCTCGAGTGGTATTTCATTGAAGGAGCATTTCTATATTCCATTGGAGGTCGATAGAAGCGGATGGAATCTTATGATGAGCTATTTGGGACATCGGACACTGAATGTGTTCAGGAATTACTCTAGGGACTTCAGAGACAAGGTATCTGAGGTCATTCAGTCCTATGACGTGCTCTTCTTGGATCATTATGAGATGGGGCAATACATTCCAGATGACTGCAGTATTCCTGTCATTTTCCATGAGCATAATGCTGAGTATATGATGTGGTCCAGATTGGCGGAAATAGAGCAAAACCCTATCAAGCGATCGGTCATCCAGTTGGAGGCATTTCGAATCAAAAAAGCTGAATCGGCTTACGCAGAAAGAGCCACTCAGATATGGGCAGCCCCGAATGATCAGATAGAGTTGAAGAAGTTGGGAATTGAAGTTGAGAAAATGGTCACGACCTATCATCTGGGTGAGGATGACATGCTTGATGCTCCTGAACTGAAGTTCCAAGAGACTGAGCGAAGGATCCTCTTCATCGGGACATTGACGTGGGAAGCCAATATCGATGGACTTCTATGGTTCATTGAAAATGTGTGGCCCATCATTGAAAAAGATAGAACCATTCATTTTGACATCATTGGAAAGAATCCAGATGAGCGCTTGCTCAATTTTGCGAAAGGAAAGGAGCGGATTCACTTCCATGGGTTTGTCGAGGAATTGGAAAGCTTCTACAAGCGGAGCCGAGTCTTCATTGTCCCACTGCGTTTCGGGAGTGGCATCAAAGTGAAACTGCTAAATGCCATGTATCGAGGCTTACCCACTGTCACGACTGAGATTGGAACTGAAGGTCTGGATATACGAGAAGGGGATGAGATCTTTCAGACCCATAAGGCAGAAACGTATGCTGAAAAGGTTCTTCTGCTCATGAATGATGAGCCGGTATGGTCATCGATGTCGAAGAACTCTAGAAGAAAAGCTAGGAGGTACTCTTGGAAAGAGTTGTTGGATGAACATGACAAGTCTTTGGAGCAATTGATGACTAACGAATGGGAGAAACCTAATTGAGTAGTATCTCGTAGGAGACATGAACCAAGCAGACCAACAACGCCTATTCAACTTTGGAAACAACCAAATTGACAACCTTAAATTGAGGACTAGATGATCTTCAACTCCATTGAATTCTTGGTCTTTTTCTTTGTGGTCATACTGGTTTTCTACAGTATTCCACACCGATACCGCTGGATGTTCCTCTTGGCGGGCAGTTATTATTTCTACATGTGTTGGAAGGTAGAGTATGTCTTCCTCATCATTCTGAGCACCTTGATCGATTACTGGGCGGGATGTAAGATGTCTGATGAACCTGTCAAAAAGAAGAGAAGGAAGTACCTGGCGGCTAGTCTAATAGTGAACTTAGGGTTGCTGTTCTTCTTCAAGTACTATGGATTCTTCACGAATAACGTGGAGGTGTTGTTCAGACAGTTCAACATTTTAGTGAATTTTAAGGAATTCGATTTTTTACTGCCCGTTGGAATCAGTTTTTATACGTTCCAAACTCTCAGTTATTCGATTGACGTCTATCGTGGAGAGCTGAAAGCGGAGAAGCATCTTGGTTATTTCGCCCTCTACGTCACATACTTCCCACAGCTGGTCGCAGGGCCGATAGAGCGTGCTGGAACTCTTTTACCCCAACTGAGAAAGGAAGCCGATGTGACCCGTGAGGACATTCGGTATGGAATAAACAAGATCCTTTTAGGATTCTTCAAGAAGCTGGTGGTGGCAGATACGGTAGCCACCTATGTGGATCTAGTCTTCGATAATGTGGCCGGAGGTACAGGCATGCAATTCTATCTGGCCATCGTTCTTTTCTCCGTGCAAATCTATTGTGATTTCTCAGGCTATTCAGATATAGCGATTGGTACAGCTCGTCTGTTCGGTGTGACACTGATCGAGAACTTCAATCGCCCATTCAAAGTGCATAGTTTCCAAGAGTTTTGGTCGCGCTGGCACGTATCACTTTCAAGATGGATACGGGATTATATGTACATACCATTGCTCAAACTGGTGCCCAGATTGAGAAGGAATAACCTGTATATGGGGTTCTGTACAATCGTGGTATTCACCGCAATAGGTTTCTGGCATGGGGCGAGATGGACGTTCATCATTTTCGGATTGTATCATGGTACAGTAATGGTTCTTCAAAGAATCCTGAACTCGTTGCCTTTATTCAGCAATCTGAAAAAGGTCAAAACGTACGTTGCATTGAACTTAATAGTGAATACACATTTGATCGCCTTTAGTATAGGCCTCTTCCGGGCTCAGGACCTTCAAGATTCCTGGACGATCATCACGAGGATCTTCACTGACTTCAGATTGACA
>JAQCAN010000258.1 GCA_027621335.1 Bacteroidota bacterium | reverse complement strand
TACATGGCGTCATCGATTCCCCGGACATCCCATTGAATGTGTCCCGTTCCTATCTCCAGAGCGATCATAATGTCCAGAAGATCTCCAACCACATCCAGAAGAAGGTTGCAGACCGCTTGGAGAAGATGTTCAAGGAGGATCGTGCAGATTTCGAGTCCAAGTGGGAGGACATCCGAGTCTTCATCGAATATGGCATGCTCACACAAGAGAAATTCAATGAGAAGATGGATAAGATCTATCTCGTCAAGGATGAATCAGGGAAATTCCACACCATAGAGGAGTACAAAGCCAAGGTGGAGGCGCTGCAGAAGGACAAGAATGATAAGACGGTCATTCTTTACACCCATGATCTGGAGGAGCAGCACGCCTTGGTCAATCAGGTCAAGGAGAGGGGGTATGATGTCGTCATCATGGATAGCCCATTGACCAGCCACATCCTGATGAGATTGGAGACCAAGCACCATGACATCGCCTTCGTAAGGGTGGACAGCAACCCTGTGGAGAAGCTCATCGATAAAGGGGAGGACATCCCAAGCAAGCTGAGCAAGGAGGAGCAGGAGAGCTTGAAGCCACTGGTGGAAGCCTTGGTGGACAAAAAGAAATTCACTGTGGAGATCGAATCCATGAGTGAGAGCGATGCGCCCATGCTCATCACCCAGAGCGAGTTCATGCGCAGGATGAAGGAGCAACAGATGACCGGTGGTGGTGGAATGATGATGGGGCAATTCCCTGAGATGTACAATCTGGTGGTCAATGCCAATCATCCGCTCATCGGGCAGGTGAACTCGGACAAGGACGAGGCACACCGCAAAGCCTTGCTCCAGCAATCCATCGACTTGGCCATGCTCTCTCAAGGCATGCTCCGTGGAGAACGATTGACTACTTTTATCCAGCGAAGCTTGGAGCTTATCCAGTGATTCCGCACCATCCTTAACTAAAATTTGATTGAACATATGAGAGGTTTATTGATCACCCTTGGGATTTTGGTCTTCATCGGCATACTGGCCTATTTCGGGTTGAAGGGGCCTTACAACACCATGGTGGAGAAGGATGAAACAGTGAAAGGGGCCTGGTCCCAAGTGGAAGACCAGTACCAAAGGCGGTTCGACCTGGTCGGTAACTTGGTGGAGACGGTGAAAGGCTATGCGGACAAGGAGGAGAAGATCCTTGTGGAAGTGACCCAGGCGCGTGCAGCAGCCATGGCGGCCATGCAGAGCACCACTTCAGATGGTCAGCCTGACCTTGCAGCCATACAGCAGACCCAGGGTAGATTGAGTGGAGCCATGAGGGGCATGTTCGGCTATACGGAGAACTATCCTGAACTCAAGTCCTCACAGTTGTTCAGCGACCTTCAGGCACAGTTGGAGGGCACGGAGAACCGCATTTCCACGGCCCGTTCCAGATTCAATGACACGGTACAGGACTACAACAAGCTCATCCGCAAGTTCCCGAACAACATGATTGCAGGGATGTTCGATTTCGATGAGAAGGACTATTTCGAATCGACTGATGGAGCGGAGAAGGCTCCTGAGGTGAAATTCTGACCCCTTGTCAGGCTATTCCGACTTTTTCACAGAAGAGGAACATAAGGCCATTTCAACAGCCATTCGATCAGCTGAGAAACGGACCTCGGGAGAGATCCGTGTGCATCTGGAAGACCAGTGTGATCATCTACCAGAGGACCGTGCGGCCTATGTCTTCGATAAGTTGGAAATGCATCGCACCAAGGACCGCAATGCCGTGCTCTTCTACCTCGCAGTGGACGACCACAGGTTTGCCGTAGTAGGGGATTCGGGGATAAATGACCGCGTTGGCGGGGCGTTCTGGAAGAGTTTGTGCCTAGGTATGGAAGCCCGTTTTCGCCAAGGTGAGTTCTTGATCGGACTCACCGAAGGCATCCAAAAGGTCGGGGAACACCTTTCCCAGCAGTTTCCATACCATGGAGAGGATGTGAATGAACTGGATGATGAGGTAAGCACGGGCCTGTTATGAGGAAGTCGTTCTTCATAGGATGGTTACTGCTCCTGTCTTCAATCCTGTTCAGTCAATCGCCATGCAGCCTCCCCAAGAGGCCTGCCACTGCGGATGAGCAGAACTTGGTCTACGATTTCGCCAATGTCATCGAGGATGGGAGGGAACGGGCCTTGAACCAAAGCTTGGAGGACTTTGCCATGAGTAGCTCCAACCAGATCCTGGTGGTGACCGTGGATACCTTATGTGGGCTGGAAGCCTGGGAATATGCCACCGAATTGGGACATGCTTGGGGCATTGGCCAGGCCGAAAAGGACAATGGGGTCGTACTCTTGGTCAAGCCCAAGAAAGGCCGATTGAGCAAAGGGGCGGTACATATCGCGGTGGGCTATGGCTTGGAAGGAGCCATCCCTGATGTCTATGCCAATCGCATCACCGATCAGCTCATGATCCCCCTGTTCAAGGAGAATAGATACACTGAGGCGATAGAACAGGGCACGCAGGTCATCATGGATCTAGCTGCTGGGGAGTACAATGAGACCGTGGCCCGTATCCAAACAGAGCCTGAGATGCCCAAGGAGGTCTACATCTTCCTTCTGTTCATGCTCCTGGTCTTCGGACTGTCCTTGTTTGGCTATCACAAACGGGTGAAGACCTATGCCAATGTCAACAAACTGGCTTATTGGGCGGCCTTCTGGTTGCTCATGAACCAACACGGGCACTCCGGTCGATTCGATGATCAATGGACCCGTAGGCATGGCCGAGGCTATGGCGGTTTTGGAGGGTTTGGCGGTGGCGGAGGCTTCGGAGGAAGCGGAGGCGGTTTTGGAGGTTTTGGAGGAGGTGGTTTCGGAGGGGGTGGAGCAGGAGGGTCTTGGTAGCCTTTTACCTTCTTGGAAACTAAAAATTAACATTGAGCCTTCACGAAGACCCTTATCTTAGGGGGCTATGGATTCCGCTAGACCCAAAGTTTCAATCGGCCTTAAAAAATCAGAAAAGCTCACCGAGCTGAAGTCGCTTGTGGCTCCTGGTGATGTAGAGGTTTTTGACCGTGATCTGAGCTGGTTACGCTTCAATAGACGTGTGCTCTTAGAGGCTATGGATGAGTCCATTCCCATCTATGAGCGCATCAAGTTCATGGCCATCTACTCGTCCAATATGGATGAATTCTTCAGGGTGCGATTTGCTAACATCCGAAGGATAGCTCGCCTTTCGAGGGCGGGAAAGAAGAAATTGGGAATGCTGGCCGGATTCCAGGATCCGGATGAGCTCATCAAGGTCATCCTTGAAGTCACGCAAGAACAGCAGGAGGCCTACGGAAAAACCTATCGTGAATCCATCATAC
>JAQCAN010000257.1 GCA_027621335.1 Bacteroidota bacterium | reverse complement strand
ATGGCCCTGGCCACATTTCCCTTCTGCACTTCCCTCGGTTCGAAGGCTTCATTGAAGATGACCTCGCTGTAATCATTGATATCTGAGCTTGGAATGGAGGAAGATTCAGAGTAGGTGTTCCCTATGCTCACCAGCCATTCATCCACCTGATTGTCTGGATTCTCACCAAAAGGCAAACTCCCCCTTCTTGTATTGGCGAGCATGTGAGTGGGATAAAGATGGTGTAGGTCGCTCCTCATCGGGAACTGACTGTTGAAAAGGCTCTGAGGAACAGTATGCTCCGTATTGATGGGATCAGGAAAGGTGGTCACCGAGGCGGGTTGGGTAAAGCCAGTATAGATGCAAGTCACCAGACCACCCTCCGCATCAATGGTCCCGAACATCAGTTCTCGTGCAGGGGAATATCCTAGATCTGTGTGCCAAGGGCTATACCAATTGTCCTTCAACCAAGTCCTCAGGTCCTGACCATAAACGTTTTCAGGTGGGGTGGGATCCTGAGCAGAAATGGACACAAGGAATCCAGCGAGATAGAGGGTAAGAAGCAGTCTCATCATTCCGCGAAGGTAAGTGCAACTGGTCCGTTTTTTCGCTGGAAAACTCTCAATTCTCGCTTTCCCTTAAGACCAGAGATTTAACGGGATTTGGCATTAGACTCAGCAATCCCTTACTTTTAGTACAACAGAAAAGCCCATCCGATCATGCATAAGTTCAAAGTCAAGACCTACGAGAAAGGCCCGTTGAAAGTCCATTGGGACATGCCCAAGTGCATCCACTCAGAGAAGTGTTGGAGAGGACTGGGCGAGGTTTTCCGTTACAATGAGCGCCCATGGATAACCCTTGACGGAGAGACTCAGGAGCGAATCGTGTCCCAGATAAAACAATGTCCTTCAGGTGCCCTCAGTTACACCTTGGAAGGCGAAGAACAACCCTCGAATACAGACACTATGGAAATCAACGTACTTCAGAACGGCCCCCTTATTCTCAGTGGAAAATGCTCCGTAACCCTACCCGATGGCAGCAAGGAAGATAGGGATGGCACCATGGCCTTGTGCCGCTGTGGGGCTTCAGCCAACAAGCCTTACTGAGATGGAGCTCATAATGCCAATGGCTTCAAAGGATAAGCCTTCAGTCTTGAGCGCGAGCAGCGCAGTCCTTCATTACCTTTTGGTTAAGCCTTTGCGCTCGACCTTTCCTCGAACATCTGACTATCGAGGCCTCTTCTATCTTCGCGAAGATGGAGGACACGAACATGCATCAGCCTAAAGGAACCGTCAAAGAAGTAGCCGGTCTATTCTTCAAACTGGGCTGCATCGCCTTTGGAGGTCCCGCTGCCCACATCGCCATGATGGAGGAAGAGGTGGTGAACAAGCGGAAGTGGATGGACCGCCAACACTTCTTGGACCTTATCGGTGCGACCAATCTCATCCCCGGCCCCAATTCAACCGAGATGACCATGCACTGTGGCCATGAACGAGCCGGTGTGCCAGGACTTTTTGCCGCGGGCTTGTGCTTCATTTTTCCTGCTGTGGTCCTCACCGGGATTCTGGCTTGGGCCTATGTGACCTACGGCCAATTGCCTGAGGTCCTCCCCTTTATCAATGGCATCAAGCCGGCTGTCCTTGCCATTATCGCTGGAGCGGTTTGGAAGCTGGGTAAAAAGGCCATAAAAGGGTGGGAACTCGCGGTCTTGGCTTCCTTGGTCCTTCTCTCCAGCCTCGCGGGCCTTAATGAGATCCTCGCTCTATTGACCGCAGGAGTCCTTGGAACATTCTACCTCACCTTTTCGAGATCAGCAGATGGCTCTTTCAAGGCCATGCTTCCTCTGCTCCTGAGCCCCAAGATGCTCTTGATGGTGCAAGAGCTCTCCCATTGGAAGATCTTCCTGAGTTTTCTCAAGGTAGGTGCAGTCCTCTATGGCAGCGGCTATGTCCTTTTCGCTTATCTGGATGCCGAGTTGGTCGCACAAGGATGGCTCAGTCGACAGGAGTTGATCGATGCCGTGGCGGTAGGCCAGTTCACTCCGGGTCCTGTCCTTTCTACAGCGACCTTCATCGGCTATCAGTTGGGTGGCATCGGTGGAGCGCTGGCAGCCACTGCAGGCATCTTCCTGCCCTCTTTCCTCTTTGTATGGGTCTTGAATCCTCTCGTGCCCAAGATGAGGTCCTCCAAACCTCTAGGCTACTTCCTGGACTCTGTGAATGCCGCAGCTGTAGCCGTAATGTTAGCCGTCCTCATTCACATGGCTGCAGAGACCCTTCTGGATTGGAGGGCGATTCTCATTGCGCTTCTCGGAGGCTTGGCCACCTTTGGACCAGTGAAATTGAACGCCATTTGGATCGTCCTTGGAGGCGCTGCACTCGGTTACCTCTTGCAGTTCGTCCAATTCGGCTGAGCTTCGCCATATCCCCTATCTTCATCACCTTATGAGAATTGCTTTGGTCGAATTAGGCGGCTCACATGATGAGTGTCTGTACTCTCAGGTGCGCATCTTGAAGAGTCGGCCTGATGTGCATCTGACCCTCATCGCCCACCCTGATCTGAAAGATAGGGTGAACTATTTCGAAGGTTTGGATGCCACTCATTTCGTATCCATAAGGACGAGGATCAGAGGGGTTCTAGATCTCTTTCGCCTCAAGGAATACGTTATCGAACAAGGCTTTGAAAAGGTCATCCTGAACACGGCTCAAGGCAGTCTCATAGGCCGATGGATGCGGTTCAAATTCCCCTCCAACATTCAATTCTATGGCACCTTGCATAACATCTCGAAACTCGAAGGCAGTCATAGCCAATCACGCATCCACAAAAAGGTGAAATCCTACTTTGTACTCAATGAGTATTTGCTCGATAAGGCCAGAAAGCTCGCTCCCAAGGGCCTAAGATTCCAAACCTACTACCCCATCTTCTTTCCTGACTATCCCACAGTTGCTTTGGACAAGGGGCCTGATGAGATATGGATCACCATACCCGGACAGGTGGAGTTCAAGCGCAGGGATTATGAAGGCCTCTTCCATTCCATCAAGCACCACGGCATCCCACCTCGCTTGACCTTCATCCTTCTCGGCCGATGCGAGCACCGCCATGGGGATGGCCATACAGTGAAAGAATGGGTCCATGAGCTAGGTGAGAACGCCCATGTCAAACTCTGGGATGATTTCATCGATCTGGAGACCTACTTCAGTTATCTCAAGGCCTCTGACTACATCCTACCACTTATCCATCCTGACGATGTTTCCTCTGAAGTCTATGCCCATCAGATCACGGGGGCTTTCAACTTGGCCTTTGGATTCAAGAAGACCCTCTTGATGGAAAAATCCTTCGAAGGCTATGAGGATTTCA
>JAQCAN010000256.1 GCA_027621335.1 Bacteroidota bacterium | reverse complement strand
AAAAATGCGAAGATCCCGCCTCACAGCGGGATCTTCTTAAATAACACATACAATAAATCAGCGCGTGAAGAGGAGTTCTCTAAGCTTAGGGAGCGGCCAGAGCTCATCATCCACTATCAGTTCCAGTCGATCTACTTTATCCCTTACCGCATCCATGAGTGGCTTTACCTTGTCACAATAGGCGACCGCTTTCTTCTTACTGTCCGTTAGGGCATTTGCCTTCTTACGCTCCTGCCTCATCTTCTCAGCGTTCTCACTCAATTCATCGATAAGCTTACCGATGGAATTGATCATCTCCAGTTGAGTCCGGCACGGGGCCTTGGGACCTAATAGGTCTTGCAGACTCATGGCATTATCCAATAGCTCACTTTGATAAGAGATAGCTGCCGGTATGATCTGGCTGATAGCCATATCAGCTGTGACCCGTGATTCAATCTGGAGCTTCATTGTGTAGTTCTCCAGGGCGATCTCATGGCGCGCATGGAGCTCTTCCTTGGTGAAAATACCCATTTCTGTATAGAGCTTCTCGGCCTCTTTGGTCACCATGAAATCCAGTGCACGCGGAGTATCCTTCACATTGTTCAATCCTCTCTTGGCTGCTTCCTTTACCCATTCATCCCCATATCCATTCCCCTCAAAACGTATCTTTTTGCTGGCAATGATGTAGTTCCTAAGGGTCTTCAGGATGGCCTCATCTTTTTTCACGCCCTTCTTGATAGAAGCCTCTACTTCTTTATGGAATTCGATCAATTGGTGGGCCATGATGGTATTGAGTACCGCCATAGGCACCGCACAGTTCGCTGTACTTCCCACAGCCCTGAACTCGAATTTATTCCCAGTGAAGGCGAATGGAGAGGTTCGGTTACGATCCGTGTTGTCCAAGAGGATTTCAGGGATTTTACCGATGTTCAATTTTAGAGCCGTCTTCGCTTCAGGTGTCATCTTACCAGCCGAAATGCTCTTCTCCAAATCGTCCAAGGTCTTGGAAAGTTGTGAACCGATAAAGGCGGAGATAATGGCCGGAGGAGCTTCATTAGCTCCGAGTCGGTGATCATTACCCGCACTGGCAATACTAGCCCTAAGGACATCCGCATTATCGTGTATGGCCTTGATGGTGTTGATAAAGAAGGTCAAGAATTGAAGATTGCTCTTAGGGTTATGGCCAGGCTGAAGCAGATTCACTCCAGTATCAGTGGCCAGAGACCAGTTGTTGTGCTTTCCACTTCCGTTGAGCCCAGCGAATGGCTTCTCATGCAATAGCACTCTGAAGTCATGTTGCCTCGCCACCTTCTCCATCAGGTCCATGAGAAGGAGGTTATGGTCATTGGCCAAATTGCATTCTTCAAAGATTGGCGCGACCTCGAACTGATTCGGAGCAACCTCATTGTGTCGGGTAGTGACCGGAATACCGAGTTCCAAAGCCTGTGTCTCAAAATCCCTCATGAAGCCCACGATACGCTCTGGAATGGAACCGAAATAATGGTCATCCAACTGCTGTCCTTTGGCTGGATAATGACCGAACAGCGCTCGACCGGTCATCATGATATCTGGTCTGGCATTGTAAAGGGCCTTATCCACCAAGAAGTACTCCTGTTCCCATCCAAGGGTACAGGTCACCTTGCTGACGTTCCTATCGAAGTACTGGCAGATAGGAATGGCCGCCTTTTCTACTGCCGTCAAAGCCTTCAAAAGAGGCATCTTGTTATCCAGTGATTCACCGGTATAACTCAAGAATATGGTAGGGATGACCAAGGTCTTGCTGTGGATGAAGGCAGGGGAAGAAGGATCCCAAGCAGTATATCCCCGAGCTTCGAAGGTGTTCCTAAGTCCTCCGTTAGGGAAACTGGAGGCATCCGGTTCTTGCTGCGTGAGCATACTCCCTCTGAAGGCTTCAATGGCCCTCCCTCCTTCAATGGGTGTGAAGAACGCATCGTGCTTTTCAGCAGTTGCACCGGTGAGGGGCTGAAACCAGTGCGTGTAATGGGTCGCCCCTTTGCTCATGGCCCATTCCTTCATAGCTGAAGCCACGTGATCAGCTATGTCCCTTTCTATTCGGCTCCCGGTATTCGTAGCCTTTTTTACGGCCTTGAAAACAGGAGAAGAAAGGTATTTGCGCATGGCTTCATCATTGAAGACCATACTTCCAAAGAAATCTGAGATCTTGTCGCTCGGAGGGGTCACGTGCTTGGGTTGCCTATGAAGGACATCTTCCCATGCCTTGAAACGTAATGTTGCCATTAGAGGGGGGTGGATAATTTTAGGGGGTTAATGAATGTTTTGTAACATTTTGGCAAAAGTAACCCCATTTTCACATACCTCAATCCGAATATTCTAAGCTTTTGACAGTAATACACCCTCTTTTATTCACAGAGCAGCCGAATTTTCTTAAAAAGAAAAATGCCACAGCGACCATCACCAGGACATGATACGCCTGATGTCCTTGTTAGGATTGGGGATTCAGCACGAAATAGACATAAGCCATATAAGCCGCCAGCAGAATGAATCCCTTCCAACGCTGGATGCGCATCTTATGGAGGCTGAAGAAATAGACCAGGACAGTGACCGCAGCAAGCCAATACACATCAGAACTGAGAACCAAAGGATTAACAGGGATAGGAGTCACCATCGCAGTGATACCAAGAATAGAAAATATGTTGAAGATGTTACTTCCTACCAGATTACCCACCGAGATGTCCAACTCCTTTTTGAAGGCGGCCACCAATGAGGTGGCCAGCTCCGGGACTGAGGTACCAAAGGCGACCACGGTCACTCCGATGACATATTCACTCACTCCAAAACGAAGGGCAAGCTCAGTGGCGCCTTTGACCAAGAGGTCCGAGCCGAAGACCAGGCCTACGCAGCCCCCAAGGATAAGCACCACAGCCTTCCACAATGCCATATGGACCTCTTCCTCTTCCATCTGTAGTACTGCTTCGGACTTCTTGGTCTTGACTCCTCTCATCAGCACAAAGAGATAGAGGAGCAGCATACCAAAGAGGATGGCGCCTTCCATCCTTGTGATGACCGCATCGTTCATGAAGTACCACAGCAATAAGGTCCCTGCGATCATGACAGGCTCATCGACTCTAATGGTACCACGAGCCACTGGAATGGGAAGCACGATGGCTGTCAATCCGAGGACCAAGGCGATATTGGCTATGTTGGACCCGATGACGTTTCCAATTGCGATATCAGGATGACCATCCAATGCCGCCTGAAGAGATACAAGAAGTTCTGGGGCAGAGGTTCCGAAGGAGACGATGGTGAGTCCAATGACCATGGTCGGAATATTGAAGCGCTTGGCCAGAGCCACAGCTCCTTTCACTAGAAAACCCCCGCCAAT